>CAJUHL010000054.1 GCA_910586425.1 uncultured Bacilli bacterium | reverse complement strand
TAAAAATTCCTTGAAAAATAAGGAAAAAAGACTTGACTAAATAGGGAGGATAAACCATGTTAAATATTGATATGTGGTATGGAGACGATCACAAGGAAGCGGACAAAATAAATATTGCCTTTTATCCAAATGATGGAGAATACAGGGGGGATATATATAAGGATGGAAAAATTGTTGGTGATTATGTTTGTAATAATTCTGTAGAACTGGAAAAGAGTTTCCCACAATTAACATTTAATTGGGATTAGAAGAAAGAGAGGTACACATTTATGAAAGAATTTATGTACTGTTTTCAGATTGACAAGATGACAGTTTTTGAAGCTAAGTTTTACACGCTCAGCACAAACAAAACGCCGTATTTTTCCACAAGCGCGGCACGGTTTATTTGCTCAAAACGTGATTATGATATATGTGGTCAGTGCCAAGAAAGAGTTTTGCAGAAAAATTCAACAGCTAGAAAATTTTATGACAAATGGAATAAATTACACTTACACAATCTTACTGAAGAAGAGTATGCAGAAATTATATCCGATATTGAAAAATTAAAATTAACATATAACTATATAGAGAATATCCGGGAGTGTTTCGGGCGTTCTGCTAGATGCTACAAAACACATATTCCATTTTATGAAATTGTGGAATTGTCAAAACTTACACCGAAAAAAATTAAAAAAGATGGCATAGACTTTGAAATTGCAATTTAAATTGAGGGCTTATAACATGACAAAATTTAATGATGAAATGTACGAAAAGGGATACAATGACGGATATGCAGACGCATTAAACAATCTTGAATTAGTTGATATTCTTGAACATATTCAAGATTTTTCTGACGAAGATAAACAGAAAATTATTGATGCAATAAAGAATTGTGAATAATTTGTGGGTAATTTGAACGGCTATGAAGAATATACAGCTATAGCCGTTTTATAGTGCTTATAAAGGCAAATAAAGTGTTGGAAGGAGTAAAAGCAATGAATGATATTAGACTTAGTTATAAAATGGCTCTAAAACTTGAAATGTATATGGAGAAAGAGATTGAAAAAATTTCTCAGGATTTTCAGGATTTATCATGGAATTACAATGAAACATGTAAATACAAAGAAGATATGAAAGAAGGTAAACGATCTTTTCATACTGACTATGGAATTGATAAAGCATCTTATAATGACAGAGTAAAAAATTTAAGAATCCGTCAATACGAATTGTATCTTGAATTGGAAAATTTAATCAAAGATTGTAAAGAACAGAATGGCGGAAAGCCATGTCTCCCATATAGTATACATTTAAAAAGGCAATTAATATGTTTTAATCCGTCTTATGATAATGTAGTTGAGGAATTAAGCAAATTAAAAGAAATGGAGGAAGAATCATGATGATAACATATAGTAGTGGATCTGAAGCAATCAAAACAGTTTATACATATGAAGAATGGCTCAAAGAATACAACCGCCGGGAAACAAAACGGAGAATCAGACAGAAGACAGAACAACTATATTATATGAAACAACGGTCATCAGGTGTAATAATGACAGTTATTGGGATTGTAACGCCGTTTCTTTTGGATGGCGATGCAACATTTTCACTTGTTGCGCTGCCTTTGGGAATATTTTTGATGATGACAAGGGAAAAAGTTATGATATTTTAGAAGGGAGATTTTGAACTATGACTAAAATAGAATACAGAAAATGTGAAAAGCTGATGGAAAAGGGTATCAGAAAAGCAAGGCAATCTGCTGAGGAATACAAAACATATAATCAGCTTTTAAATGAGGACACAATAAAGGCAGAAACAGAACAGAGAAAAGCAGATCAGCATTATGGTGAAGCCGTTGGAATAGAACATGCACTTGCTACACTGGGCTTTAAACATGACAGAATGAAAGAATTATTGAACTTGCTATAAATCGTGTATTTCATTGGAGGTAAAAATGAAAAAAATAATTGAATTTGAAATAAAAAATAGTCCTAATGAAAAGGAAAATGGAACAAGATATTTTATGTTGACAGAAGGAAGGTTTTCTACAAATAAAATATCTCATGCGGATATTCATACAAACAAAAAGCAATTAGAACACTCTTTAGAATGGATAGAAAAATTCAATTTTAATCATTCTGATTATTGCACATTGGGAAATATTAGGGTTATTGATTTAGAATCACTATGAAACTACTGTTTCCTATGGAGGGGAATGAACATGAAAAAATATGGATTTAGAAAATTAAATAATGGATGGCGTTTTAAAATTGGTGGGACTTCTGGGGAACCGTTTGGAATTACACTAAGATATTTTAATAAATGTGGCTTCCGTCTTCTTATAAATTTCAATACGGATTTTCTGATAAAGATTTTCGGATTTAATCAAAAGATTATTGGCGTTTAAACCCGATACAAGCCCATTTAAAGCCTTAAATCAGCGCACATGCAATTATTGTATGTGCGTTGCGTTAAGTTCTTAAATAAGGTAAAATAAGAGTGTCAGGAGGGTATGTATCCATGAAAGTATGGAAAATATTTAAAGTTGGAAGTAATATATTAGCTTATGTGAATGTCAATGAAAAAGATCCCAGAGATACAAACTATTATGCTTTGCAGTTGGCACGGCAATATTTTAACGATTATTCCATTAGTGGTACTCAGCTAGTAGCAGAAAACGAGAACAAGCAAACGGATATCCCTATACTTGAATTATATTATCCTGAAAGGTTTACACTTAATGGAATAGATTATATTTTAGAAAGTCTAAATTGTGCTTTATGGACTAATGAAGCACATGGATTTTGTAGGCGTTCAGATGGTTCAGAAGGGCTTTATACGGTGACTTTTAACAACAAACAAGAGTTATTACCTATTAGTGTAGAATTACCGTTATAAAAGCAAATAAACAGTATAGAAAGAGAAGTATAGAGCAAGCGACAAGTGGAAATGTTGCTTGCTCTTATTATTTGTAAAATCAAATAGAATGGAGGAAAATTTTATGCGTACAGTAACAGAAACTTATAATGTATATACTTATCCTGAGTTGTCAGAAGAAGCAAAAGAAAAAGTAAATCAGTGGTATCTTGATGATCCGTGCAGAAATGACGAATTTTTGGAAATTTACACAGAGGATTTACACAATATTTTTTCTAACAGCAACTTAAAGATGCAATATTCTTTAGGATATTGTCAGGGAGACGGTGTAAACATTTATGGAGAACTTGATTTGATGGACGTATTCAAGGCAATCCGTGACAAGTCATATTGTGGGGAAACATTCAAAGATTTTTGGGACGCTATGACAGAACATGAGCAGAAAGCCATAGAGGCATACATGGAAGTTTGCGGAAGAAGTGTTGCATTGCCTTACAATGACGGACATTACAATTATTGTGTGTCTGATAAGACGGATTTTGCAGAAGAATGGATAGAAGAATTAGAGTATCAGCAATATAAAAATATCCAGGTTGATACAATTCGTAAAATGGAAAAATTAGTTTCTGATATATTTGTAATGCTTGCTAAACAGTATGAAGAATATGGTTACAAGTATTTCTATGAAGTGGACGAGGAAGAGATAACAGAAACTTGCGAAGCTAATGGATGGGAGTTTCTGGAGGACGGAACATTTTACGCAGCATGAGGAGGCGCACAACATGAGCACAAACGACTACATAAGACAATCAGCACAAAAATACCATTGGCACAAATTCTATTCTGTTATGCGTCCTGTAAGCATCGGAACACACCCTAAAAACGGCTTGATGGATTTTATTAACTATGACACCAGAACGGAAGTAAATGGGCGTATGGTATGGGCTGAGTTGTACTATAACAGGGAATTGACACAGAAGGAAATGGAAGATTTTGAGATGATCAGAGGATAGGGAGAATTTAATAATGGTTTATTCATGGGAATTGGAAAAAGTGAAGGATTGGACAACAAACAAAATTAAAAATAGTATATGGGCATATGTTTCTTGTGGGCAACCTATTCCCGGATGTGTTTCAGTGGAAGCGTTGAGGATGGAATTAGAAAGAAGAGGAGGGGAACCTACAGGTTATCATAATACATAAGGCAATGAAAGAATCGTTTCTTGGACGGAGGGCTGCATAATGCAAAATTTAGGATTATTTTCACAATCAGCAGTAGATCAGATGGTTGCCGGGAATGAATATATGGAATATTCAGAAGGATGTTTATTGGATAATTTTATCTTTTGGAACAGTCAGACACAACAATATTTCTTGTGCTTAGTCCACTTCCTTACAACGTGGACAGCTTGTTATGAAGTGTTTGCAGAAGGTGGAAATGGTACAGAGGTATTTGATATGTGGGATAAAATGATAGAAGATAGAGCTTGTTTGGCTTGATAAGGCTTTTTATAACCAGTTAGAAGGCATTAACGGAAATATTCGTTAGTGCCTTTTATAGTGGTTATAAACGCTAAATAAATGGAGAAATAAAGAGTGGAAAGGATGGTTGGTAGCATGAAAGTTATAGAACGAACAACAATGCCAAACGGAACAGAGATTCAATTAGAGGATTGGAGTGACAAAAATACAAAAGAATATTCTGATTTATATGGGCTGTGTATTGGTGCATATCCAGTAGCAAAGAACACTGGAAAATATAGATGGATTGAAAGCGGAAACACATTCAGAATTAGCATTCATATGAATCAGTATAGCGGATATTCAAACGATGATATAAAAACGGATTTTGAAGAATTGAAGAATGGTGAGAAGTCATTGGAAGATTTAGCGAATCATTTTTGGAATAGTAAAAAAGATATGTGGTTGCTTGGAATGAATGTTGAGTATAAAGAATGGTGAAAGTATGAAAGGAAATTTAATAGAAGCAATTTATCCATATCGTTATAGATGGGATATTGCAAGTACTATGATTCAGAAAGCAGATTGTGACGAAGCAGAACGTATTAAGGCTATGGAATGGCTTAAAAAATTTCATAAAGATTTAAAAGTGGAAAATATAAAACAGTCTTGAAACAATGGATTCATGGAAGGAGAAGTTATGAGAGGTATTAAAAATCTGAATGTAGATATTAAAATAGATGGAAACGATGTTGTTGTGGCAGATGGAAAGACAGAGTATTTTCGGAAACTTAAATCAAGACAGACAGTTGCTATTGCAAATGATATTTATTTTGCGGAAAAGTATATGGAGTGTGATTATGAATAATAAAATAAATTTACTCAGGAAGAATTATTGTTGCTTTATGCTGCTTGTATGAGCTAAAGACAGTTGGAACCTTGTAAGGAAAATTATAGAGTGTATGGAGGAATAAATCATGAATGCAAAAACAATGATTATGAAAGTAATGGGAAAACCTGATGGAAAATTAGAGAAGTATGGAAAAGTAAATAACAATTTAGCTTATGAACTAACTACAGTTGACCATAGAAAATTTGATTATAGTAATGAACATGCAACTATAATTTTTGTAGAAAACCAAGATGGAAAATTGATTTTTAGAAATGATATGACAAAAATATTTTATCCTGAAACCGAAAGTAATGGTGGAAGATTTGTTGGAAAATATTATAAAAGCGATTTGGAACTTGCATATGAGTTTTTGAGAACTCTTGTAAGTTAATCTTGAAATAATGATTTTAAGGAGGGTTCGTATGAATATTGAAACAGTGAAAGAAAATATTATGAACGAATACGCAGACAAGAATATACATAAACAAGTATTAATGCAATTAGCACACTTAAAATATTGGGTAATAGCAGAATTGGAAAATGAAGAACGTGCTAAAAAATTAGGTATTCCTTATAATTCATCTAACAGAAAATATGATGACATATATGAATATAAGGAATATGAAAAAGAAATTGAGAAGAATGGAGATAAAAATCTTTTGGTTATGGTAAATATGAATAAAGAAAATTACCAGACTAAAGGAATTAAACCATTTGCAAGAAGATATGTTCATATGTCATATGGGACATATTTTTTAGTACACAGAACGGAATTTTCAGAGATTTTAGTAAAAGAAGATGAAGTGGAAATTGTACGATGAAAACACAATTCTAAGTAGAGAAAGAGAGAAAATAAAATGATTAGAAGAGAAGATATTATTCAGGAACTTACAAACAGAGATTATAAAGTAGAAGCGCACACAAGCATTAAAAACGGTGTAGAATTTGACGGAATCCGCTTTATGAATGATGACGGGATCTGTCCTGTAATCTACACAGATGAAATCATAGCTGATTCTGAATCACTTTCTGAAGCGGTTGAAAAGGCAATAGATATCTACAATAATGCTGATATTATGGATTTTAATAAAGATAACTTGCTTGATTCTGACTTTATTATGGGAAACCTTTATATTGGAATGCAGAAGACAAGCACAGAAAATATTGTAAGGTCAGATACGGATTTTGAAGGTATTGAGAAGTATCTATATGTAAAAATGAATGAAAATGCTTCTTTTAAGCTAACATATGGATTGTTGGAAACATTAAAGATCAGTCAAGAGGAAGCCTGGAAAGCAGCGGAAATTATTACTTTTGCAAAGACTGAGATTGTATCTATGTCGGAAAAATTGTCTGAATTAATGGGACAGGAAATTGAAGAAATGGAAGGTGTTCCAGTTCAGTACATAGTTACTAATACTATGAATTTTAGAGGAGCATCCGCAATTCTAGATGGAGAAGCATTAAAGAAGTTGGCAGAGAGATTAAGTGTACAAAGATTTTATGTATTACCAAGTTCTATTCATGAAATGATTATTATTCCTGATGATGGAAAATGTAATATTGAAGAATTTAGCAGGATGGTACAGGAAGTAAATCAGACACAAGTAGAACCAGAAGAAAGATTAACGGATCAGGCATATATTATTGAGGTCTGAAAATCAGGATTTTATGGAGGCTGATATGAAAAAATATTATTACAATGCAGAAGGAAAAAGTAAACAAGAGATCATGGATGAATTTGTTTATATTTGCAAAATTGGAACCTCACGAGATTGCAGAATTGTTGTTGAGGAAGCAAAAAGACATGGAATTTCATATGAAGAACTTTGTGAATATAAAAGGAATATATACAAATAGAATCGGAATTTCATGACGGTAGGAAGGAGAAAAAATGATTCAAAGATCACCAATATCACTTAAACACTATGTATCACGTTATAGAATGGACAAGGAATTGCTTTCTAAGTATCCAGAAAATAAAGAATTATTGGAAAGAAAAATTAAGGAACATGAAAAAGCAATTATAGAATATGTAACAAGTGATCGTTTTCAGACTCAGCTTAATTACTTGAATTTGTAGATTGCTTTGAATCTCGTATTTTAACTTGGTAGATTGGAGGAAATGGTTATGAAGATTACAGAAGATATGGTAACAGTTTTTAATCAAACTTTGGAAAATTTGAATTGCAGTTTCAGATTAAAGTTTGAAAGTGGAATGTGTGGGAATGGACAGTGTAAAGTTGTTCCATCCAATGATATGTTTATTCATAGTTCAATCATTAATCTTACAGAAGAATTTTACAAAGTTTTGGAAGACTTCTTTAGCAAAAGAGATATAGAGTTGTCTTATAATAATGACGGTTCAATATTTTGGAGCAAAGATGGTTGGAAAGATATTGTGGAAAAAATGCAATGAATTTCGCATTTTAAGGAAGGAAATGGAGGATATAATTTATGAGTACGAGAGGACATATAGCAATTAAAGAAAACGGGAAATACAAATATATCTATAATCATCATGATAGTTATATTGATGGACTTGGAATTACTTTATATAAACATTATCAGGATGTAAATAAGGTAAGGGAATTAATTTCACTTGGAAACACTTCAAGTATTGGAGCAACAGTTGAAGAAGGGGGAAGTAAAACATATCAGGAACATTTAAATAAACCATTGGAAGACAGAGGGACTGTTGCAAATTTTAGAGATATAAACAGATGGGAAGATTGCAGCGAACATTGCGAATGGGAAGATGAAAAACCTATTGAGACAGAATATCTTTCAGAGGTGTTAGGACAGGATTTTACATATGTTTTTGATGTCGAGGAAAATAAGTGGTATATGGCATATTGGAACGACCACTATATTTTAAGAGATTTAGAAGTTGTACTTCATTCAAAAGATATATTGGAAAAATTATTTGCCAAAATGTATGTGAAAAAATACTTACCAAAGTTCTATGAAAAGTGTTTAAACTCATAGTCTTTGAAATGTACCTTTCCTTGGAATGGGACACAAATAATGATATAATGGAAAATATAAATAAAATTGATGGAAATGCTAAATAGTAGATAGAAGGGAGATTGTATGGAAATTATTTTAAGTGCACTTTTTATTGCAGCAATTATTGGATGGTTTAAATTACAAGATGGCAGAGCAAGCAATCATCTAAATTCGCATGTTGGGAAAATTGATTATGGAAAGATGAACGAGGATAGGATTCTTAATGACTTATCTAATTCGCAGGTGAATCAGAATATTATTTCGGGAAAGTATGATAAGAGATAAGGGGTAAACTGAATATGGGATAAATAGAGTCATCAGTAATAAAATCTGGTGGCTTTTATGATGAAGAAATGATATAATATGGAGGACATAAATATGAGTGATGATTTTAAAGTGATTTCTGAATTTTGTTGTCACGGGAAACAAATGGTGACGGTTAGAATCGGAAACGCTGCACATGTGATGAGTTTAGAGGAATGGCGTAAAGTCTATGGAAGAAACCATCAGGAGAAATGGAGAACTAAGGTTGATTGGAATAGATTTATGCCACGAATTGAATATAATAAGAAAGATGTATCTTAAAATGGGAGGGATTTTATGCTTACAAGGCAGCAAAATATTTTTTTGGCGAAAAAAACATTTACAGAACTTGTATTTAATACCGCATATATAGAAGGCTGCAATGTAACTTTTCCACAAACACAAACTATTATTGATGGAGCTGTTGTAAGTGGTATATCTGTGGATGATATACAAACAGTTTTAAACTTGCGTGATGGATGGAAATTTGTTATAAATTCAGTGGATGCGACTTTAACATTAGAATATATTTGTAAGATAAACGAGTATGTGTCAAGAAATGAAAGTCTTGAATGGGGAGTATTAAGAAAAGGAACTGTAGGAGTTGGTGATTTTATACCAAGTATTCCAATTAAAGAAAATGTTCTAAAGGAAATTGAACGGATAAATGGGATAAATAATCCTATTGATAAAGCGTTAGAATATTTTGCATATGCTTGTAAGCAACAGTTATTTTGGGATGGAAACAAGAGAACTTCTACAATGGTAGCCAGTAAAATATTAATAGAAAATGGCGAGGGCATCTTGACAATTGGAAAAGATAATGCAGAAGAATTTAATGTAACCCTAAATAATTGGTATTTAAAAAATGAATTGCAACCATTAAAGGATTGTTTAAGAAAATGTATTAGAACGTTGGAGATATAGTTAAAAGGATTATTTCATCGGAGGAAAATTACATGATTTGTTTGGATTGTGGTAATATGGATATTGGATATGATGAAAAAGAAAAATCGTATCATTGTAATAATTGTGGATCTCGTAATTTAGGGAAAAGAAAAGATGGATGTAGACATATGACAGGTGATGGGCATTGTAAAAAGAGAGCAACATCGACTGGAGAATGTGAAGCACCATGTAGTTATTATGAGAGATAATATACTTTAAAATGATTGTTTCAAAAAGAGAAAGGAATAATAATATGGAAAAGAAATTCGAACATGGAGATAGAGTTTATCACAGAAATTTGAAGCAATATGGATTCTTTATTGGATATGCATGGGAATCCGAGGAAGAATGTGATGTTGATTTTGAGACAGAAAATGGTGAGATGGAGCAGAAGCATGTCAGTGTGAATTGGTTGGAACCAGCTCAGAAAACATATAGCAAAGAAATTATGGAGGCTTTAAGGCAGCGTAGAGGATTAGAACCTGGTGATGCGTCACAAGATAGTAATATTATGAGTATGGCGAAACAGGATGTGTTTAATGAATATTGTGAGTGGGAAGGGTTGCTTGGTGGATACGGATATTCATTATTGAATGTTGTGGAAAATATTTATGATATAAATTTGCAACAGTAAGAGTAGTTGAAATAATAGATTTATGGAGGGTAATATGGCTTTGGAAAATAAATTAGGTAT
>CAJUHL010000053.1 GCA_910586425.1 uncultured Bacilli bacterium | reverse complement strand
GAAATTTCATTACTATACAAATATAAATTTTGCAATTGTGTTAAACCAGCTAATGCACTGATATCTGAAATTTCATTAAAATCCAAATTTAAATATTGCAATTGTGTTAAACCAGATAATGAACTGATATCTGAAATTTCATTATGAGACAAATTTAAATATTGCAATTGTGTTAAACCAGCTAATGAACTGATATCTGAAATTTTATTATAAGACAAATCTAACTCTTCCAACCATGTTAAGCCAGCTAATGCACTGATATCTGAAATTTCATTATTAGTCAAATCTAAATATTGCAATTGTGTTAAACCAGATAATGCATTGATATCTGAAATTTTATTATTACTCACGTTCTTTATTGTTAAATGTTTTAAATTGACCAATTTTGGTATTATTTCCTTCACTACTATTTGTACTGCATCAATATCATTAAATGGTTGCATAAGGTCACTACCATCAATAGTTAAACTCATAATGGTACTATAATTATAATTTTCCCCAAACAAACCAATTGAAATCACATCAACATCTAGCAAAGCTTCCTCTTGATCTACCAAATCTACATCTGATTCCATTTGAATAGTTTGATCATTATAGCAATTGTCAGATGTCGGACTACAACCAGCTAATGCAACGGATAAACCTAATGCAGCCGCATATCTTTTTATGTTTTTTATTTTCATACGTAAGCTCCTTCTCTCAAATGGTTTTTAATCTATCATAAGAATACTTATTTGTCAATTATTTTTAAATATTAAATTAGGTATTAAGTAGATATCCCCTTAAGAATTATTTGAGTTATAATAAGAATTTTGTATATTATTGACTGTCATAAAATAAACTGTATGAGGAAAAAGACTTTTCATTTTATAAAATTTACGATATACTGTAAATACTAGAATAAGCTAGAATAAGAAGGTGGATTATGTTATTTAAAAAACCGTTTGCATTTTTAATTAAATACTTTAAAGTAATTCATTTTGCCTTAACCATTATGACTGCTTACTTATTATTCAGAACCAATCATATTTTTCGGTTTATCGGCGAGTATATGAATTCTAGTATTTCTACCATTGGGACTCGTATTACTTCTAGTTTATTTACGCCAGCAATGATTGTTGTAATGATTGGAATCCTTATTTTAACATTCATTATTTTAGGATTGATGAGTTTTAAAAAAAAACCAACCCGATTTTATGTATTTAATATTATTGTTTATTGTTTTGTAACATTTGTTTTGATATACAGTTATACAAATATCAAAACATTAGAAATTGGGCTATTGGATGTAAGAACATTAAAGTTAATTCGAGATTTTTGTTTATTGGCACTAATTCTCCAATCCTTAAGTTTGATTACAGTTGGTATGCGTGCTACAGGTTTTAATATTAAAAAATTTGATTTTGAACAAGATTTAGAAGATTTGAAAATTGCATCAGAAGACAATGAAGAATTTGAAATTGATGTAGAATTGGATACAGATCAACTCAAACGAAATATTCGAAAAAAAATAAGACACGCCAAATATGTATATATAGAAAATAAATTTATGATTCATATGTTAATTTTAATGGCGATTGCACTTGTTTGTTTTCTTGTGTACTTAAATGTAGGTGTCTATCATAAACTATATACACAACATGTTGCCTTTTCCACCTCTGAATACATGCTAAATATTAAAAACAGTTACCTAACAACCAACGATTACCATAATCGCAAATTAAAAGATGAAAAACAGGTATTAGTCATTCAATATCAAATCCGTTCGATTGCTTCTGTCAATAAAAAAATATTTACACCAGATCGTTTTACATTGGATATTGATGGAACTATCTTTCATACAACAGATGCTCATAAAGAGAATCTCTATGATTTAGGGAATCCTTATCACAACGAGTACATGACAACTTCTTTTCAAGAATTTATTTTAATGTATGAAATTCCAAAAGAGATTACGCCAAATAAGATTATATTAAAGTATAGAGATACAAACAATAAGGTAATTCAAATTAAAATAGCGCCTATTTATGATGAGCAAAAAATAACTATGGAACCTTATCCCATAGGACAAAATATTTTATTACAAAAAGGAATTTTAGAGAATAGTAAAATAAACATTGATTTTTATGAAATAGGAGAAACATTTACAAATAATTATACTTATTGTATAGCAGAGCAAAACTGCTTTTCAGGGATTGAATATATTCGACCTAGTACCAGTGACAATTATAGTAAATCTTTACTGAAATTAGTTGGTAGTTTTTCGCTTGCTGAACAGTCGACCAATACCCGTTTATCAGATTTATATACTGTAATAAGGGATTTTGGAACAATTGTTTATGAAATAAATGGGGAAACAAAATCAGTTAGCCACTTAAAACAAGTCAAGCCAACTAAAAAAATGGTAGAAAATACTTATTATATTGAAGTACCAAAAGAGTTAGAAAATGCAGAACATATCACAATTTCCTTCACATTTAGAGAGTTTGTCTATCAAATTGTTGTAAAATAATGTCAAAAAAGTAGCATAATTACTTGTAGAATAAGGAATTCATGTTATAATAAAAAAGAAAGGGTAGATAGGATGAAACGAATCATTGGATGTATTGGCTTATTGTTTTTGTTGATTCCATTTCAAATAAAAGCAATTCTTTGTAAAAATGAGGATAAAGTAAAGTATCAAGCACTGGCCAATAATATTACAACCAGCTATACCTATCAAGAAGAAAATGGAACCATTTCGTTTCAAATTATACTATCCAATATCTATGATAGATTTACGATTAAAGATGTGAAAAATGGGGTTACTTATCCATATCGTGGAAGTGAACTTATCATTGCTAATTTAAGTCCTAATACAAGTTATCGTTTTGATGTATATATGGAAGATTTATATTGTAAGGATGAATTATTATATTCCCATTATGTAAATACACCACCATATAATCCATATTATCAAGACCCTGTATGTCAGGGTATGGAAAATAATGCATTGTGTCAAAAATGGACCAATATCACATTGTCGTATGATGAATTTAAAAAAAAGGTAGAAGGACTCAAACAGCCAACGGAAAAGCCAACGGAAGAAAAATCTAAAGAAGATGTCAAAGGAATATATGATTATATTTTAGAATTATATTTAGATTATTATTATATCGTTTTACCAATTTTTATTATTGGAGGAATTTTCATTATCTATAGGTACAACAAAAAAAATGATTTATTCTAGGGGGTGTCATATGAAAAAATTATGGATATTTAGTGCATTTCTACTGATATGTATTTGTGGGAATGTAAAAGCAGCTAGTGAATGTGAAGCAACATATCATTTTACCAAAACAAATAATGTTTTTGTAAGTTTAGGAGCAGAAGTGAAGCGAAATAGGCCGATATATATAGCCCAGTTTACTAATAATGCAGATAGAAGTAAAAGTGGACCTGGTTTTTGCGTTGACCCAGGAAAACATACTTCCCAAAATGATACTTATGTGCTTGATACTTCTGGGGCTATAAAAATAACTCCAACAATGGCGAAGGCAATATCTTGGATAAAACACAGTGGTAGTGGCTTGGGGTTATTGGATGACGATAGTCAAATTAAATATATCGTAGCGCAAATTGCAATTTGGCAAGAAAGCGTCAATGCCAATGCAAATTATAATCTTGAAATTTTTGAAATGAGAGTGGAAGATGCGGTATTATCATTTTATGGTTGTACCAAGGCTCGACCAGGAGAAACCGAAGAAAAATGTAAAAATATTGATATGTTACCATCTAGTATTTTAATGGCTTCAAGCAGATATATTAGCAGCTTTCGAAATCATAAATCAAGTTTGAGTACAGATCAATTATGTGTTTATAAATCAAAAACGAATAGTAACTATCAAAGGTTTGTTGCTGAATGTTTGATACCTACTTGTCCACCTGACCCAGATACACCACCAACAAACCCTGACCCAGATACACCACAAGTTTGTAAGCCGACCGTTCAAGTAGTAGGGTCACCAGCAGTATGTAGCGCAAATAATCAAACCAATTATGGGTATCTTACAGAAAAGGTTGTCTATGACCCTAATAATTGTGGAGATGCAAATGAATATGGAAACCCTTCAGAAACACTTGGAAAATATTGTACATTACACTGTTTAGAACAAGTACAGCAATATTACCCAGGTGGAATCTCTGGACCAATCTCATTGGGAAGTAATATTGTTTGGCCAACTTCATCTGCTACAGAAAAAACAGTTTGGGGCAATTTATATTCCTTAAGGTATACTGGAACAAAAACATGCCGTATTGTAGTTGCAACTAGTGATGATTCTAATCCATTCAAGGATTTAGAGGATGCCAATAGAATTGTAAATCAATATCGACAAAAATATGATGTAAACAGTTGTCAAAGTACACTTGCAAATGCGATAAGACAGGCAAATGAGCAAGTAACCAGTGCAAATGGAAATGTTAATTATGCACAAAGTAAGTTGGATGCGAAACAAGAAGATATAGCGCGTTGTAAATCAGATAAGACAACTTGTTCGGATCGGTGGGATAAATTCCATAAATGTGCTGAAAAGGCAAAAGCCTATGAGGAGTGTATCTCAAAAGGCTATGCGAACTGTGGTCAAAAACCAGTTTGTCCTGTGCAGCCAACTTGTGATCAATATGAAAATTGTGGATCCGATGATGCAGAAAAGCAGGAATTGGACAATGCTAAAAGTGCGTTAGAGAGGGCAAAAAACCAATTAAAAACTTATAATAATCAGTCCGATGAATGTAATACATATGTAAGAGCTTATAATGCCGCAGCCAATATCATACAAGACTTAAAATACTGTTTGAATTATAACTATGCACCAAATGATTTGTATAAATTCCAAAGTGATACATCTGTTTCTTATGATGATCCAGAATATGGAGCCACTTATAATCTGACTGGGAATACAAATTTTACCTGTAATGGATGTCATAGTGAATACAATCCAAACATAAACCCAAGTACCATAAATGATATTTATAATGAGTTACTAAATATTAATAACAAAGAAATTATCGTAACTGCAAATACAACATATGCTCTACCAGAAAATGGATATCGATATATCAATAAGAAAAATAATCAACCATTAAAATCTCCAATTGGAGATGTCATCAATGTAGGTTATACCTTCTTACCAACCTCTTATAATGCTAGCGTAAAAAAACCATATAATCTAAATATCATTGTAAATAGTTTGGGTGAAGATGGAAAATTTACAGAGGCAGCTAACAATCGACCTTATACATGTAACTATTCACTTACCAAAACAACATCTGATGAATGTGTTTGCCCTGAAGGAACAGAACATGCGGGAGAAGACTTATCTTCCATTATATATAACGGAAGTACAACCAGTTCACCAATGACTTGTGCTGATGCGCAATTAAAATATTGTAATGCGAATGTTGTGACTTATTGTCCAAGTGATCAAAATATTGAAATTACATCCTGTTTAAATAGTGGGAATAGTTACCGGTATTGTGTAGATACCCTATGTCCAAATGGAGCTGGAGATAAGTTCTGTCCAAATGATAAATCAATTAAAATTACCGCTTGTTTAAATAACGGAAACAGTTATCAATATTGTGTAGATAGCTTGTGTAATGCAGGTAATGTAGATTATCATTGTCCTGCAGGAACCTTTAATGATGGAATGGATATCAAACCATGTGTATTTGCAAATATTCATATGGGACTGAATCAGGCACTGCAATATTGTGTAGATACAGTGTGTCCTTATACAGGCGGAGTCAACATTATTTATAGAACGATTTCTCTTCGTAATCCATTCCCTGGCAAAACAGCAGGTGTAGGATTAAACATTAAAACCAATCAGTTTAGTTTAGATCATTACTATGGAAGATACCCAGGAGCAAACTGGAATAGTGTCGATTTGGTAAAAAAACAGATTCTATATAACCGTAATGTAGAGGAAAATGCTGTATACCAAAAAGAACCACTATATAGTTTTATTTTAGATACCAATACCATTAAAAAAATTCGTAAATATAATGATGACCAAGAAAAATCTGGTGGGTATGCAGATTTTACATTGAATTGTAATTCCAATGGTATTGCTTGTATTAGTAATGAATTTGTGCGGAAGCAAGAGTATGGGATGATTAGTGGAGTATGTAGTAAAGCAACCCATGGCGATTTCTATACTTGTTCAGAAAGGTAGGTAAAAAGAAGTGAAAGAATCATTTTGGGGTATATTTATCATCATGTTGGGTGTTACATCAATTGCTTTTATCTTCTTTTTCCAAACCGTTACCAATACAGATGAGCAAAATTATATCTTACTCAAAGAAATTACAGAAGCTGCGATGTACGACGCTGTTGATTTGGCATCATATCGTAGAACTGGTACAGTACGTATCGATAGAGAAAAATTTGTTGAAAACTTTATAAGAAGGTTTGCAGAAAGCGTAACCATAGGGAATACTTATAGAGTGGACATATATGATGTGAATGAAACACCACCTAAAGTGAGTTTACGAGTTTCATCCACAGAGAAATCCAATGTTCCAGATCAAATAATGGAATTTGATATTTCTAATTATTTGGATGCAATTTTGGAAACGCCATATTAAAGAGAGGAAGGAAAAAATTATGAATAATTTTATGATTGCATTAAAAAGATTTTTTAAAAACAAAAATACAGTTACGATTATAGGAGTAATCGCGATTATCTTAGTTCTATTCTTTGGATATCGTATCCAAATCAATAGAATGGTAAACCCAGTAAGCAATATTCCAGTTGCAGCTGAAACCATTCAACCTAGAACCAAAATTACATCAGATATGATTGAATATGTAGATGTAGCACCAGTTGTATTACAAAGTAATGTCATCCGTTCATCTGCATTTGTAATTGGAAAATATAGCAATTACAATACTGTAATACCAAAAGGAAGTATGTTCTATAGTGGGGTAGTTGTAAACGAATCTGATTTACCAGACTCTGCATTTGTTGAAGTTGCTGATGGTGAGGTTCCATATAATATGGCAGTAACCATGGATAAAACTTATGGAAATTCTATTTTTCCAGGAAACTATATTGATATTTACATGAAAGCCGTAAATGAAAATGGACAACTTATGGTAGGTAAATTAGTAGAGAATGTTAAAGTGCTTGCAGTTAAAGATTCCGCTGGAAGAAACGTATTTGAAAATAGTGATGAAGCACGTGTTCCAAGTAGTTTAATTTTTGGAGTACAACCAGATATTAACGTCTTACTATTAAAAGGAAAATATATGGTAGCCTTTTCTGCTGAATTATTCCCAGTACCACATGGTGGAACTGCAAATATACCAGAAGGAAGTACAGTAGTAAGTTCACAAACATTGAGAGACTTCATCAATGCTAACACAGTACCAAACGATGAATTAAATGCAGCAATAGAACAAACAGAAGGGTAATCTATGAACGATACTATGTTCTCCCAAATTGATTTTGGGCCAATCCAACCTTATTTAGAGGATGATGACATTACTGACATTTCCTACAGTAATGGTGGACAAATTTATTTAAAAACATTATCCAAAGGTAATTTTCGAATTGAAAATCCAAATATCAATGATGCCTTAATTGAAAAACTGGCCTTTCAATGCTCTAATGTAATGGGAAAGTCATTTAATATGGCGCATCCCTTTCTAGATGCAGAGGGTGCTGAATTACGTTTGAATTTCATTCATGAATCAATCGCTCGCAATGGCATTGCATGTGTCATTCGTAAAACACCAGCTAAAATTAGGCTCGAAAAAGAAAAATTATTACAAGAAAAATACATTGATTTAGATATCCATGATTTTCTACTTCAATGTGTTACTGGACATTGTAACATCATCGTATGTGGAGAAACAGGATCTGGTAAAACAGAATTTATCAAATATTTGGCTTCTCATACCAAAGAAGATGAAAAGATTATTACAGTTGAAGATACCTTGGAATTGCATCTTGATCGTATTTTCCCTCATCGTGATATTGTCGCAATGAAAACCAATAATATCGCATCTTATTCTGACGTACTTGTCACTTGTATGAGACAGAATCCAAAATGGATTTTATTATCTGAGGTGCGTAGTGCAGAAGCTGTAATGGCAGTACGTAACTCCATTTCATCAGGACACTATATTCTTTCCACAATCCATGCAGATAAAGCATCTTCGATTCCTCATCGTATGTACAGTCTGCTTGAAAGCAATCAGGATATCGATCAATTTTTAAAAACCATTTATCGATATATCCAATTAGGTGTCTATGTACGTGGATACCAAGATAAAATAACCAAACGCTTTGTACGTGAAATTGCAGAAGTAACAGAATTTTATGTCACAGAAAATAATGAGGCAAAATATAATGTTATTTATCAAAAAACAAGTTCAGGCAAAGTAACCAGAAACCAACCAACTAAATATTTATTGGATTATTTAGATACACAAGGAGTAATTTTATCTCCAAATCTCATCCAATCCAATCCTCAAACGATAAATAATACAGGGCAAGTATCAGCCTTTCAAACTGTAAAGCAAAATATTTCATATGAATAAAGGAGGTATTTAAATGGAAATATTCGTATTTATCCTAATTGCTTTTGTAATTATATTTATTCTAGCTTACCGAAATAGTGCTGGAACGAGTGTTTATAAATATATATCAAAACAAGCAGGAAATGTTTATGATAAGTATGCTCCTTATTCTTTTAAAGAAGTAAGGGAAAAAGTAAAGGAACTTGGACAGGAATACACCAAAAAACAATATACACTACAAGTGATTATCTTTGCGATTGCAGCTGCTGTGATTTCCTATTTATATTTTTACAACTTATTATTATCACTTGTTTATGCTGTTGCAGCTATCATTACCATTCCTTACCTTACTTATCTAAGATGCAAAAGAATTTATAGTGAATTTATTTTCGAACAAATTCAAGTGTATACGACCAATACCATCATGGAATTTGCAACTACGCAGTCATTTATCAAAGCATTAGAAGGTGTCTATGAATCTGGTGTATTAGAAGATCCTGTTAGAACAGATGTAAAAACAATGATAGACCTTGCATATGAAAATGGGACCATTGATCAATCCATTCAGTTTATGAACCAAAAATATGATTATTTTATCGTAAAAAATATGCATCAATTGTTTTTACAAATTACCAATGAGGGGTCTAGAAATTCAGGTGATGCATTAGAAAATATGTCACTTGATATTGACATGCTAGTGGAAAATGTATATAGAGACCGTTTGGATAGAGCACAATTTCATAAAAAGTTCTTACAATTTGGTATCATTCTATATTTGATGGTTATGTTGGTCCAATTCTTATTAGGGGTAGAGTCTTATATTAAATTATTAGACAATGGTTTGGTTCAATTGCTATTACATGCTATTATTATAATTAATACATATTTCTTACTTTCTGGTGAAAAATATTACAATGAGAATGTGGGGGCTGAATAATGGAATTTATTTTAATCGCACTAATCCTCTTATTTGTATTAGAGTATAATAAGAAAATTGACACGCAAAAATTTCTAGCAGATGCTGAACCATATTTTAGATTTTTAATGGAAGATGATTATAAATTTTTATTAGCGGTTCGTTATGGAAATAATGCTGATGTCAATCGTGAATTTTCAAAACGATTACGAAATGGTGTATTTATAATTGTCTTAATCATTTTTATCTTTATGCTTTCCAATTTATCATTTGTAAATATATTATTTGCTTTTATTTTAGGATTTCTAGTATTTAAACTACCATATACAAGCTTACAGCGATATTATAAATCTAACTTAAATAGTATCAATCAAATGTTACCATACTATTTAAAAAGCTTGGAAATTTTAGTACAACATTATACAGTGCCAGTTGCAATACGTAAGTCTATTGATACTGCACCCGAAATTTTCAAACCAGGACTTGAAAAACTGATTACCAAAATAGAAGCCGGAGATTCGAGCGTAAATCCATATATGGATTTTGCAAAAGAATATCCAGTTAGAGATTCTATGCGTATGATGCGCTTATTATATCGTCTTGGTTTGGGTTCGCAAGAAAATAAACAGGAACAACTTGTTTTATTTGCAAGAACAGTATCTACATTACAAAATAAGGCAAGAGAACAAAAATACAAAAATCGATTGGAAACAATGGAAAATAAAACCATGATGATGTTAGTCGTAACTGGTGGGGGTATTTTAGTTCTATTATTACTTGCTATGATGCAAATGATGAATTTCTAAAGAAATCAAAATTGATTTCTTTTTTTATCAAAGGAAAAAAGAAGAAAAAGAGGTATGTAATAATAGAGGTGAAAACATGAGAAAGTATTATAATGGGAAATATGA
>CAJUHL010000052.1 GCA_910586425.1 uncultured Bacilli bacterium | reverse complement strand
ATTATTTATTAACAAAGGCTAGTGTTGATGATAGAGATGCCTTATATGAACTTTCAGACATGGTAAACATTCAAACTTTATTTGATGATAAAGGCTATGTAGGAAATGTATGTGAAGAATTGAAAAAGGAAAAAGGAATTAATTTGTATGCATTAAAAAGAGGTAATAGTAAAAAACCATTACCTAAGCCCTTTAGAAATATGATTTCAAAATTTAGAAGAAGAATAGAATCTACATTCAATCAACTTGTAGAACACTTTGATATAGAACGCGTGAGAGCTAATTCTATGTTTGGACTTTCTACAATGCTCGAAATTAAATTCTTATGTTTCAATATATTAGCTTATATTGCTGGCTCTACAGCCATATCCCATGTTTTAAATTTTAACTAGCACAACGCGTTAAATTATTTATTTTTTATATCTTTTTGCTCCAAATATTTCTTCTATTATTTGTGGATTATGAATTAAATATTGGGACATATAATTGCTTACTTGTTTTAAATTCGCTACAGAAATTTTCTTATTATAAACTAAATCTATAGGAATAAACTTACTTCCCATTAAAGCAATCGATTTTACACCATTTATATAAAATTCTTTCTCATATGTATAGGGACGATTCTCCCATCTATAAATACCATTATAAACACCATTTTCAAAACAATTTTCGTCTGTAAAAACGTTTTCCAAATGATACCCAGCGAAGGTTTTAGAATTAACAAACGCACCATTATTATAATAACCCTTTTTTTCCTTTACAAACATAAAACTGCTATCCGCTCCAATAACCGCGTAAAGTTTTTTCAAATGTATTTTTTTCCCTAAAAATAAAGATGATTTTGTTATTTTTAAGGGTTCAAAAAGTAACTTCGTATTAATATATGTAATCTTATGATTTTTTACCTCTATTACTGAATCTTTTGAAGGTAATGGTGCTTCTACACTTGATTGAGTGGACTTTTCTTCATTTTTTCTATCCCATTCAGCGTCTTTTTCATAAAGAATAATACCATATTTTAATTTCTTATCTACTTCTGCTCTTCTTTTTGGATCTAATAGTATTTCTGCCGCATTTAAAAATACACTTTGTAGGCATTCACCATCAGCATTTTTTCTATTTTCATCTGTGCCACAATTTCTTTCTATTTGTTTTTTTAATGCTTCTTTTATTTCTTCTTTTGTTGCTACTTGCTTTACTCCTAATATAGCATATGGATTATAAATCATTTTTAATCCCTCCTATAGTTCATATTCTATCAAAATATATGAAAATGTCAATGAAATATATGCAAATGGGGAATCACCTTGTGATAACGTGATTTTACAGTAAATGGGAATTAAATCATTAAAATTAAGAACAGTAAATAGAAATAAGCTCCAACTTATATAAATATTTTCATTAATGATATTAATAGAACTTTATTTTTAAATCTGTTATCGGATGAACTAAAAACATTTATAGATTTTTTGTATAAATATTTTAATATTATATAGCACGTTAGTTGACTTAATCATTTAGGAAAATGAAACTATTTATCTATAAACTATAACTGTTTGTTTAAAGAATAAAGAAATAAAACGAATATTTTACGAGAAAATATTTACCTCAATTATCAATTCTATACAAATGAAAAGAAATAAACCAACGAAAAAACAGAAGAAATTTCTTCCGTTTCTTTGTTAGCAAATCAACCAACTACTTTAAAACATTCATATAAAGAAACTTAATCGTGAAAATATGTACAATTTTATTGAATAGATTTTCACCTATCTAATATAATACTCCTGAAATTTAACCATAAAATTATAAATCAGAATTAAAATGAGAACCTTCACTTCAATAGAATCCGTTATTTTCATTTTGTAATAATAAAACAAAATATATCATTTATTCAAAAACATAAGGACTGATTGATTTTCCATCCCCTTTTATAATATGAGTACTTGCCTTGATTTCAATGACAGGATAGATATAATGAATGGAACTAGAATCCGCTCTATCCAATATTCCATTGGCATTCAAATACCATATTTTGGTTCCATCAGTATTAATTGTCCAAGTATTTTTTTCTTTCCATAATTCATATAAATAATTTTGTTGCTTACAGGTATCAGAAAAGATATTTTCATGACATATTAAATCAGTTGTTGCACCAATATAATCACTAATAGAAGGTAGGCCAATTTTAACATATGCTGTTCTTCCACTTTCTAAAGATTTTAATACAGAATAAGATACATTCTCTGTTATCTTTCCCACATTCCATAATTGATTGGTTTGTATTTTGGATTGATTGATAACAATTCCATTGGCGCTACTATTAAAATAATTTTCTAATTGGCTAGTTGTTACACTCGCATTTTCAAACAAAACACCATTGTCATTGTCCCAAGCATTGGGTATCGGCGTGGTTCCCATAAGACGTATATTCCCAGTTATTTTATCGATGCTTAAAATTCGATATACTTCATTTCCACCACTTAATTTTGCATAATTGTCTACTGCACTACCTCTAAAAACATAACGATCTCCTTCATCATAGAATCCAGTAGTTGTTTGGCCTTCCGTTTTAATTAAATTATGCTCTGCATAACTTTCAATAATGGCACTTGCAGAAGATACAATCATGTTCTGCTCTATTCTTTCCCAAGTATTATTTTCAAATTGATATATCAAACCATTCATTATTACATCACGACAAGCCGATTCAATATAATGATACTGATATTGTTCAATTGTATCATCATAAGCGATAGTAACACAGCCATTCATGGGTGTTTTATCTCTTGGATCTTGTAAATTACTTTTTTGCAAATATTCAGAAGATATCAAAGAAGATAATGGAATTGCAATTGTATTTAAATGGGTAGAATCCAATAGTTCCATATGATCATTTGCCCATTTTTCACCAGTTTCTTCAATGTCTCGTACTTGCACTTCATACAAATTTTGTTTTGACTTTTTCACACTATTCATAATGGTTGGAAAAACAATCAAAGCAACGACACCAATAATAGCAATGACTGCTAATAATTCAATTAATGTAAAACCTTTTTTCATACTCTCACCTTTTTTATTGTAACATAATCTCTTTTCATCGTAAACTAAATTGTTGGATTTAATTGGGATTGTAATGTCAGTGTAACTTTCATATCTGCAGTTAAAACAGTTCCCTGTGGAATACTTTGTTCCACCACAAACCCATAGCCGTCTATTTGATAAGGCAGACTCATTAATTCAAAAAAAGCAATTGCGTCTTTTCGACTCCATCCATACATATTTGGCATTTGATAATCGGCTTGATTGGTCATTAAAATCAATCGGTCTCCTTCTACCAATCTCGTTCCTTCTTGGATGGATTGCTGAATGACTTTATCCCCCGTTCCAATGATAACCGTTTCAATTTTATTTTGTGACAGTTCTTCTACTACGGCTGAAACAGATTTATTGTAATAAGAAGATACATAGTAACTTTGTTGTTCTACCGTTTCATTTACATTCCCAAACATATTTTTATATTTTGCAATACTTTCCATAACAGATTTTGTTGCATTCGCAAGTCCTATACTGGTTCCATATTTTGGTAGTTTCATTGCCGCATATATAATAATTTCAGGGTCATCGTTTGGATACATTCCTGCAAAAGAGAAGATATATGAGTTAGCCCCTGTCAAATAGCTTCCTGTTGCATTATCGAATATTTGTGAAGTTCCTGTTTTTCCAATAATATCAAAGCCCTCAATGTCATAAAGATATCCAGTAGAACCAGGGTCTCTTCCGTGAACTGTATTATACATCAGTTCCTTCATTTTTTTCACAGTAGAAGTTTGAATTAATTGTTCGCTTTCTTGCCTTTGACGTTCGTAGTGAATTTCACCTGTATTGGGATTGACAATTTTACTAACAATATGAGGTGTTAACATCTTTCCATCATTGGAAATTAAAGTCAAAGCCTGCAATTGCTGAATCGCTGTTGTGGTAATTCCTTGTCCAAAACCAGCAGTCGCTACTTCAATTGGATAAGTAAACCGCAAACTACCAGATTGTTCACGGGATAGTTCAATCCCTGTATTTTTTCCAAAGCCATATTTTTCAAAACAATCTTGTAATTCTTTACGAGAAAGATGGCGTTCTATCAGGTTTACAATCCCTACATTACTGGAATATTCATAGCCTTTATCAAAAGTGATAGTTCCCCAACCAATTCCACCATTCCAATCCTTAATGGTATCCTCTCCCATTTGGTAACTACCAGATAAAAAGGTCTCATTTCCATCATATTTATTATTTTCCAAAGCACACATATACGTATAGGTTTTCATGGTAGATCCCGGTTCAAATGGCTGTGAAATCAGCGGATTTTCATAATTGACAATTTCACGGATATTGGGATCAAACGAAGGTGTTGCACTGGTGCCTAAAATATCTCCTGTTTTGGCATCCATGGCTGTAATCATCAACCATTCTGGATGATAAATATTTTGAGCATCTTTGACGGCAGTTTCAATGAATCTTTGAATATTCGCATCGATTGTCAAATACACATCATATCCATCTTCACTTGCAGCAGAGGTTTCTTTTGTACCTGCAATCTTATACCCATAACGATCTTGCTGATATTCAATAAAACCATCTTTTCCTTTTAATATATCATTGTATTTGGATTCAATTCCAAGTTCTCCTATAATTTCAGTTATACTCGAAGTATTTCCACTTTCATCTATTTCAGTCACTTCGGTATCTTTCGCATAACCGATAATATAAGACGCAAAATCACCATTGGGATAATATCGTTTTTGACTTTCTGTAAAATCAATTCCAGCAATTCCCAAATTTTCAATTTCTTCTTTTTTTAATTCGGTAATTCCTTTTCCAGCACGTCCTAATTCAATTTGATATACATTATTTATTTTTCCTCGATCAAAGTACCCTTTTAACGTTTCTACTTCTACTTCTAAAACAGGGGCCAATTTTTCGGCAACCATATCGGTTTCACTATCTTTGATATAAAAGTCTCCCATATAAACCTTACTACGTTCTAAATGTGCCACAATGGTATAGGAACTCACATTAAGCGCTAAAATATTTTGGTTGTTATCAAAAATACGTCCACGAGTCGCTTTGATGGTTTTATGAACTGTATTTCTTGTTTGAGCAAAGGCATCCATATCTTTTCCATATACTTTTTTGGAGAGTGATAAATAGCCAAATTGAAGATACAATAAAAAAAGACAAAGAAAAAAGAAATAAAAAACAAATTTTGGTAAACTCCATGTTTTTTTAACCTTTTTCTTTGTATTCATATTACACCTCAATCATTGATTACCATAATATTTTCATTGTTATAAGCAAGTCCCATATCTTTTACAATATCTTTGATTTTATCGAATGCTGTTAATTCATTCACTTGCATCGTCAAGCTTTCGTTTCGTTTCTCTTGACTGCTTACTTCATAGCGGACTTTTTCAACACTCATATTTAAGTGTTGGGTGCCAGCACCACAAAATATTTTTAATAATATGGTCAAAGAAAAGCAGAGTATCGCTGTTCCATATAATAATTTTTCACCTTTTGTAATCCGTAATTTTCTTACCCTTCTTTTTGCCATAATTTTTCTCCCTCATTTTATTCTTTCTATTACTCTTAATTTCGCACTACGTGCACGATTATTTTCTTCTAATTCTTTTTCTTTTACTGATTCAGTTGTAATGTATTTGTAATGGGGTAAGTATTCATCTGGAATCACAGGTAATTTTCCCAGCACAGGGTCTATTTGGCTTACCTCTTTGAATTTATTTTTACAAATACGATCTTCTAGGGAATGGAATGTAATTACACAAATTCTTCCCCCCACTTTGATTTGCGTCAGCGCCTGTTCTAAAGCACTTTCTAATACTTCTAATTCATGATTGACTTCAATACGAATCGATTGAAATACTTTACGAGCAGGATGCTTTTCTCGTTTGTATTTTTCTGGGACATTTTCTTTGATAATGTCTACCAATTCTAAAGTGGTTTGAATTGGCTTTTTGGCTCTCGCTTTTTCAATTGCAGAAGCGATACGATATGCATATTTTTCTTCTCCATAGTTTTGAAAGATGTATGTTAAATCAGTACATGAGTAAGTATTGATTACATCATAAGCGGAAAGCGGATTTGATCTATCCATACGCATATCCAAAGGTGCATCTTTATGAAAACTGAAGCCTCGATAATCTTCATCCAATTGTGGGCTAGAAACACCCAAATCAAATAGGATACCATCGACTTCTTCTACCTTTCTTTTTTGTAGTTCTTGTTTGAGATGGACAAAATTGCTTTTTATGATTTCATAATTGGATGCAACGGAACGTAAACGATTTTGACTGTAAGCAATGGCCTCTTCGTCTTGGTCAAAGGCATAAAGGAAACCCATTGGAATTTTTTTTAAAATTTCACTACTATGTCCTCCATATCCTAACGTACAGTCTACTATCACACTGTTTTCTTTTACGTTTAAATATTTCAAACATTCTTCTAATAATACACTTTTATGCACTTCACTCACCCAAGTTCTGCTGAAAATAGTTTATCGGCAATATCGGAAAAATTTTCCTCATTGGCATCAATAAATTGTTCCCAACTGGTTTGACTCCAAATTTCCAGTCGATCGTTTACTCCAATAATGACACAGTCTTTTTCTAAATCTGCATATTTGCTAAGTGGGATGGGAATATTGATTCTTCCTTGTTTATCGAAATTGGTCAATGTTGCTCCTGATAGAAAGAACCGCATAAAGTTTCGGGCATCTTTGGTATTGGGTAGTTCTTTATATTTCGAAATCACCTGATTCCATTCTTCCTGTGGATAAACAAATAGACAGTTATCGAGTCCTCTTGTAACGACAAATTCGTTCCCTAATTGTTCTCTGATTTTAGCAGGAAGTGTTAATCTTCCTTTGTCATCAATGGTATGATGATATTCCCCCATGAACATAAAATCACCCACATTTCTCCACTTTCAACCACTCACTACCACTATTTTACTATTTTATTGGGTAATTGTAAAGATTATTATCACAAAAATATTATTTTCTTTACTTTCATAAAAAGATAACAAAAAAAAGAAATCTTTCTTTCGATTTCAGTTATATATATAATATTGAATTTGAAAACCAAATATTATAAACACTATTTTATTTGGTTTGAAACCTAGAGTTTTCGATTTTGTGGAATCAATTTGATATATGTTGTCTACTTTATTATTGAAAATAAATATTATTTTCTTTTTCCAAGCCTAATGTTGTATTTTCTCCATGGCCTGGATAGCATTTGACATAATCTGGATAAGACTTTATCTTTCGAATACTTTGTTTCATTACTTCCATATTTCCAGTTTCTAAATCAGTTCTACCTATGGTATTTTGAAAAATAAAATCACCTACAAACATAAAACGATAGGATTTAAAATAAAATGTAATTGAATCGCTAGAGTGTCCAGGTGTTGAAATCACTTCAAAAGAAAATGGTCCAATTTCATAGGCTTGTTCTTTTGTATGAAAAGCATCATAAACGGGAACATTGTATTTTTGAATCAATGTTTTTAAAGCACCTACATGGTCTTTATGATGATGGGTAACAAGAATTGCGAGTAATTTATTTTTTCCAATTTGTCTTTCAATTGCATATAGTTCATCCCCAGGATCAATGACAAGACAAGTACCATTCTGTTCTAAAATGTAGCAGTTACAGGATAAGTATCCCACTTCAATTTTTCTCACATTCATATTCTGCCTCCAATTGCTTTAATACATCCATAAAATAAGGTTGCTTGACAAAATTGGGATTTTCAAAATACCAATTTTTCAAAATAGATAATGGTACATAGCAAACATCTTCGACTTCCTCTTTTTGAAGGGTTAATGTTTTTAAATCTATCTCTTTATCTAGTAAATAAACATCCAAAAACATAGGCTTGCTATTTTTTTGGGCGGGAAAGCGAAATAGATATTTGAGTTCAGATTCTAATACGTCAATTCCCAGTTCTTCTTTTATTTCCCTTTGCATGGATTGCTTACTACTTTCTTTTGCACGTGCCCTTCCACCAGTAATATCCCACATTCCAGCAAAGGAGTGTTTTTCACTACTACGTTTTTGTAGTAAAATTTCGCCTTTATGATTACGAATCCATACATGAACCCCTAGTGTATAATTGTTGTCTTTTTTGGCCAAGGAACGTTCCTTTATTACACCTGTTTTTTCTCCATATTCATCCAATATATCCACAAATTCCATTTATAAAATCTCACTTTCTTTAAATAAAAGCTTAATAATTTGGCTCTGAAGGTCATGAGGAAGAGGACTTCCTCCTGCGTGCTTGTGTCCTCCACCATTATATTTTTGAGCAAGTACATTAATATTGATATCTGGTTTAATCGCTCTATAAGAAACGCTTCTATCCACGTTAATGAGAATGGCAATATCGATTTTGTCTTGATAAAGTTCTGCCATACGATTTCCGAGAATACTTCTATGTTGTTCTGCAAAAACAATTCCAACTTTCACTCCATCGATGGTCGCGAATTTAACATGCTCTAGTTTTTCTGTAATATAACGTTCTGTTTGTTTTTCTAATACATCTATAGTGGCTTTTTCGATTTCTGTAAGTTGGAATGTATCATTTTCTAAAATGTAATTGAAAAAATGTTCAATATAAGCTTCTCTACCGTAAATATCATAGAGCATACGGAAATGAATCGCATCCTGTTTGTATTCTTCTATAAAATCAAAAGTATCATTTTCTCTTACCAATTCCATCATTTGCTTTAAAACTTCTTTTTCAAATATTGGATGATTGGTTTTTTGTTTCAAATACTCATAAAACAAAGTCGTTCCACATTCCTTTTTTTCACCATTCTTGACAACCACATGTTCAAAAGAATATCGGTTTAAATCAAGATTACTTTCATGATGATCATAAACTTCTACTTTTTCCCTTGCAGTTTCTTCAACCACTTTGGCCATTTCCTCTGACATATTGAGATCTACAATATAAATTTTTTCATATTCTTTTTGTAGCACATCTTTTAAAATATCATCTACTTCTTTTACCTCACAAGAATAAACATCTGTATTGGGGAAGACCAATTTCATCAAAATGATTGGAAAGGCTCCATCTGGGTCTGCAATATGTGTAATCAAACAATATTGGTTCATATTTGCACTCCTTCTATATAGTCCTGAACAGGCTTATACGTTTTACGATATCCATCTATCAATCCATATTGATGAATTGCTTCTATATGTTTTTTGGTTGGATATCCTTTATGTTTTTTATACCCATACATTGGATATTTTTGATCTAATTCAATCATCATATGGTCCCTTGTCACTTTCGCAATTACACTTGCAGCTGCGATGGAAATACTTTTGGCATCTCCCTTTATGATAGAGGTACTTGCAACATTTAAGTCTAATTTCATGGCATCAATCAGTACATGTTCTAATGGGATCTTTTGTTGGGTCTGTTCAATGGCTTTTTTCATCGCAAGTTTGGTTGCCTCATAAATATTGACTTCATCAATGATTTCTGGAGAGACAATTCCAATCCCATAGGCAAGACAATGTTCTATAATATAAGGATAAAATTGTTCTCTTTTCTTTTCGGTTAATTTTTTAGAATCCGTCAGACCTTCTAAAACAAAGTTTTCGGGTAAGACACAACAAGCTGCGACCACAGGACCGATTAGAGGACCTCTTCCTACTTCATCCACACCTCCGATATAATGGATATTTTGTTGATATAACTCTTTTTCATACTGATATAAATCTACCATACTAGTCACCTCTTTTATTGTAACACACATTAGGGATAAATGCATATACTTATGTTAGATAGGAGTGTTTGAAATGATGAAAAAAGATAGACAATGTGGTGGGGTTCCTTCTTATCCAGTTTACCCACAATATCCAGGAATGGGAGGTCCTATGGGATATCCAATGCCAATGCAACCACCTATGGCACCCAGTATGCCACAAGGGTATCCTATGATGAATAATATGCCATCGACTTCTGTTTCTTCCAATACCATTGAACAACAAATGAATACTTTGGAACAACAAATTACACTTTTGGATAAACGTATTACAAATTTAGAAAATATGTATAATAATTCTAATTCTGTCAATTACTCAAATACCAAATATAATAGTTCTAATTATCAAATGATGTAAAGAAAAACTCACATGAAACACCCAATTGGGGATCGTTTAGTGAGTTTTTTTACTAAAATGATTCATTAAAAAGGTTAACTAAATTTCAAAAGACGGGCACCAATGCGATTAAAATCATGTGGGCTGGGATTCAAAAAAGAAACCCACAAACCAGAAAATAAGCTATTGCAATAGTCACTACCCATAAGGATAA
>CAJUHL010000051.1 GCA_910586425.1 uncultured Bacilli bacterium | reverse complement strand
TCTATTTTTATATCTGTTATTTCATCCACATCTTCTAATTTTACATCATCAAGATTTACATTTCTACAACGTTCTAATTTTTCTGCTAATTCTTCAATATTATATTTATTCATAAAATCACACTCCAAATTAATTATAAATTTAAACACAATTAATGTTAAATGTGTAATTTTTTATAGGAGGTTGCAACAACGTAATCATCTTTATAATTTCTATTATAAAGATCATCAAAATTATTATATTTATTCTTCATTTATATCTTCTTTTTTATCCTTTATTAATTTCTCATCTATATACTCATAATTCAAAAAGTTTTTGTTACTTATGACTGTTCTACCTAATTCTTTTTCTAAATTATCTCTAGTTATTTTAGCAATATTACCACCTCGTTTGGCAATTTCTTTATTTTGTTTTAAACCATATGGTTTATGCTCTTTAGCAAGTTCTCTTGTAGCAATTTCACCTAAATCAGTTAGTGCTACTTCTATGTCTGTCATATTATCTCTTAAAGATTCTTTTCGTAACCCCTTAAACTCTTTATACTCACTTGCTTTCATCCCAGACCAAGATTTATAAATTTCATTTGTAAGTATACCATATTCATAGTCTTTTGCTATTCCTGATTCTTTCCATACATCAGTAAGTTTAAATCTATCTACTATTCCAGTAAGTCTTGCTTTTATCCATTTATCATCATATCCACGGTTTCGATAATATTCTACTGCTCTATTAATCCAATCTCTGGATCAAATACTTCATCAATTCTTTCACTCCCTAAAGATGCTAACCATAATTTAAAAGGTTCTGCTTTGGGACTAGGAACTGATTCTATAAGTCTTAAAATTCCTTTCATATCAAGAACATCCTGATTATAAAATTTACCATCCTTTGATTTTAATTTCAGTTGTCCGATTTTTTCGGACAACTCACTTCCTTCATTTTCTAGCTTTTTCTTTAAATCATTCCAATATTTACGTGGTCTGTCTGATTTAGTTAAAGCAACAATAACATCAATAACACTAAAATAATATTCTTCTTTTTCATTGTCCCAAATGCTTCTTATTTCGTCACCTTCAAATAGATTTGAAATTGTTTCTAATTTATTATTCAAATTTAACACCTTCTTTCTTATTTTAATTAGGGGTTACAATAAATCGTAATCAACCATTTTATATTTGCCTGATTTTGTCTATTATTGTTTTCCATATATTTCATTTCCTTTTATTTTGTGTCTTTTTTACCTATATAATTATTCATTATGCTTCTAACATTTTCCATTCTTTTTTGTGTTTCTAAATGGTTATAGTTAAATCTATCTATTAATAAATTAATATAATCATTATTTTTAACAATTTCATAAGATTCTTTAAAGTTCAAATCAAACACAAAAGCTAATACACAACACCAATAGTCTAGTACTGTTTCTCTATCATGAATGTTTACACATTTTTCTTTTTTTATTGTTTCATAAACTTTATCAGATAATGTTGAATTTTCCATATCATTTTTGTCTTTCACTTTTCCAGGAAATATTGCTTCTATTTTTTCTTCTTTTTTTACTCTGAAGTTATCTAACTTATCAGCATCTCTTATTATTTTCGAATGCAATAAGCTTCTTTCGTTTAATCCTTCTTTAATAGCGAATCTACTATGATTATCAATTGCATTTTTTATTATTTCGTCATAGCTGTCATCTTCAATAAAATTTCTTATTAAATTATCCTCAAATAGCATTTTAACTCCATATGAAGCATGATCAAATTTAACACTATCAAATTGTTTTAGGAAAGTAATTTCCTCAAATCTGCCAATATCGTGCAATAGTGCTATTAATTCGGCTAAATTTATATCTTCCTCAGATAAATTTAATTTAATTGCAATATTTTTAGCATACTTTACGACATGATAAGTATGATTTACTTTTAATTCAAAACCTAATTGATTTTTATCGTTATATTTTTCTAAAAAGCTTTTAAATGAATTTCTAGATTTTTGTATATCAATCATATTTTGTCACTCCTTCTTACCTATATAAGTTTTTCAATACATTCGTAAGACAATCTTCGGCAGTGAAATTGCTATTTTCTGAAAAAATCATTCTAACTAATTTCCCATTTACTTTAAATATATATGGATTTTTTACTTTAATTAAAAAAACTAATATTCTTTTTTTAATACCTTTTGATACTTTTGTTTCATTTGAATAAGCTTATCTTGATTCATATGAAGACTTTGGGATTTTGCCAATATTTGATTTTCTAATATGGTAACTTGTGTTAATAGATTTTCTATTTCAACAGGATACAATGATTGGTATTGAATAATAATATTTTCTCGTATTTGTTGGAGTTCCAAATAAGAATCCGTTAAATGATTTTGGATTGCTGCTAGACAATCCTGTTTATTTTTAATATCGGTAATAAGATTTTGACCTGTTTCATAAATTGCTTCATTTCCTACAATCAATTGTCGCATAGAACGAATCCGATTATGCACCAAAATAGAGCTTGTAAGTATTCCTGTTAGTTTATTTTTAAAAAATGTAAGTGGTATAAGACATACTGCTGTTGTAGAAATAAATCTTGACATCTTACCAAAAAAACCAGTTGGTTGTTTCCAAAATGATTCAAGTTGTATGTCCTTGATTTCTTCCATTTGCTGATTCAAATCATTTAAAACTCGTGATCGCAATTGTTTAAAGTCTCGCATATCTAAATAAGGTACTGGCTTTTTTTCTTCCTTTTTTCGGGCATTTGGCTCTTGTTTTTTCGTCTGATTTCTATGCTCTTTTTCCATCACAATTTTATCAATATTATCAATCAAAGCTTTACATTCCTCTTGTAACAATGTAATTGTCTTACTATTTTTAAGCAAATCATTTTTGTCTAAAGTATAATACTCCATATGATTTTTTAAATATTGAAATTCCTTTTCTTTAGAGATTTCTTCATATTCTTTTATCAAAAAATATAGCTGATTTATAATCCACAAAATAGAAGATTCTATTTGATAGAGCTCTTTAGGTGTTTTGGATTGTTTGATTTTTTCTTTGAGTTTTTTTAAATTTTCTTTTTGTTTTTTTATCTTCTGATTGGCATCCATCAAATATTTTCTATATTTATCAATTGGCTCTAATTCACTTGAATCTGCTGCTTGCATTTTTTCTTGAACATTTATCACTTCTTTGGATACAACATCCCTATTAACCTTATCCCTTTCTATTTTTTCTTTTGGCTTTTTTATTTTCTTATTGGGTGAGATAATTATTTCACCTACTTTTGGTTGCTCATTACCCAATGGAATTTGTTGGAACGCTTTTATTTCTTTGTTTGGCTCGAGTTTGCATGAAGTATCCCTTTCTGATTGTGGATTTGGTTTTTGATTGACGAATTCTTTTCTAGGATATTTTTCTTTCTTTTTTTCATTTGCTGAAAATGCGACTTGTAAATCAGAATATTGTTGTTTGGCCAAAGCAATTTTTTGAATACCAATTTCCAACGCTTTTGTGACTGGAACCTTATTTTGTTTTTGGAATTCTATTTTCTTTTTTATTTCTTTTTCTTGCTGCAACAAATTTTGATAACAATCATGTAATTCCTCTTGTGTAGAAGCTGCTTCTAATGCTTCGATTTCCTGATCGATTTTCTTTCGTATCTTTTCTTCTTTTCCCTTTTTTTTAGGCTCCAATAAACTTAAAAATAAGCCCAAAAAGGAATATGCTAGAATCTGGAACAAATTGTATTTTTTTGTGACAGGTTGGATATAAATTCCTTGGTTTTGTTTTTCTTGTAAATATTGTTTCAATTCCTGTTGTTCTTTTCTTTTCCTCTGTTCTTTTTTTCGTTTTCTCTGTAAGCGCCAAAAGCGAATACGATCTTTCAAACTACCCTTTTGTTCCATCTGGAATCACCACTTCCATTATAGCACAAAAAAAAGCCTAAACCAAAGTTTATGCAAAGAAAATTAAGTACAGTTTGGCTCCAATCACTTGAAACATTGGAGCTCGATAAATCAATTTTACTTTGTTGGCTTCAATGGCTTTTAAAATTTGGTTTACAATGCTATTGAGGCTTTTCTTTTCTAGAATGCTGCAAACTAAATTCTCTCGTTTTTGAATTTTTGAAATTTGGTTTTGAAAGTAAGAATCCAGTTGCATCCATGTATATTTATTTTCTAACATCACTTGATTGAATCCTGTGTAATAAAGCCCTGGTTCGATTAAACAAACTTGTATATCTGTTTTTATATCTTTTAGCTCTAATGCAAGTGCCTCTGTCATTTTAATGATACTTGCTTTGGTAGCACAGTAACTCCCTAAATAAGGAATTGGAATCAGACCAGCCAATGAGGCCATATTGATAATTTTACCTGTTTTCTTTTTCAACATTTTTTTAAGAACAATTTGAATAACTGTAAAATAAGAAAAGACATTGGTTTCAAAATTGGAACGTACAAGAGACATAGGAATTTCTGCTATACTACCACCTTCTCCAATGGCAGCATTGCTTACTAATATATCAATGTCTAACCTTTCCAATTGTTTCAAATCTTCTCTTTTGGTTACATCCAATTTCAAGCATGTAATGCTTTTATCTTCTGCGTAATATTTTTTAACCATTTCTAATTGCTTTTCATTATGTACTGTTAAGTAGATATGATAATCTTTTTTCTTTAAGCGATCAATTACTGCAGCTTGTATTCCACTGCGTGCACCTGTAAAAAGTATCGTTTTCATTGCCATTCACCTTTTATTAATATGTGGAGGAATTAAGGCTTTTTATACAATTTTTAACTTTACTTGATATTCACTTATTCTATATTTCGGTTTGGTATAAATTTTTATAGATTGGTTACAATTTCTATCGCAACTCGAATGATTAGCAAAAATAATGCAGTTTGGATAATTGCGTTTGAATTGAATTTTTCAAACAAACCTAACATTCTACCTTCATATATGGGCGAAAGTAATGAGATTCCCACATATCCTAGACTATAACAAATTACAAGTATACATAATAAAGTGTGTTTTTTAATATCTAAAATAATCTCATTAAATTTTTGGTATCTTTTTTCATATAACCACCGACTCTATCATACCATAAATTTTTTACGATTACTTTCTTTTTTTTAAAAGTAAGAACAACTCATGTTATAATGGTACTAGGGTGATGAAATGAAAACAGATATTGAAATCGCACAGAGTATAGAAATGAAACCAATTGTGGAGATTGCATCCAAACTTGGAATTTCAGAAGAAAATATAGAATGTTATGGAAAATATAAGGCTAAATTGAATGTAGACATAAAAAAGGCGAAAAAAGGAAAACTTATTTTGGTTACTTCGACCAATCCAACACCTTTTGGCGAGGGAAAAACAACAGTAACCATTGGACTGAATGATGCTTTATGCTTACTGAAAAAGAAAAGTATTGCTACTTTAAGAGAGCCATCATTAGGGCCTGTTTTTGGAATCAAAGGAGGCGCCACTGGAGGAGGCTACGCACAAGTGCTTCCAATGGAAGATATCAACCTCCATTTTACAGGTGATATTCATGCTGTAACTGCTTGTAATAATTTATTATGTGCAATGATTGATAATCATATTTTTCAAGGTAATCATTTGGAAATTGATCCTCATACAATTCAAGTTTCTCGATGTTTGGATATCAATGATCGTGCCTTACGACAAATTTATTTAAACGGAAAAAAAATGGAACGTGATGATTCCTTTGTGATTTCGACTGCTTCTGAAATTATGGCCATTTTATGTCTTTCTGAAAACTTAATGGATTTAAAGAAAAATTTAAGCCATATTTTAGTTGCTTACAATATTCATCAAAAGCCAATCTATGTTTCTGACTTGCAAGGAGAAGAAGCATTGACCATTCTTTTAAAAGATGCCATCAAACCAAATTTAGTACAAAGTTTAGAACACAATCCTATTTTAATTCATGGTGGACCTTTTGCGAATATCGCACATGGTTGTAATTCTATTATCGCAACCAATACAGCTCTTTCTTTGGCTGATTATGTGGTTACAGAGGCTGGATTTGGAAGTGATTTGGGTGCTATGAAATTCATTGACATTAAATGTCGGAAAATGGATACCAAACCAGATTTAATCATCATTAATACCACAGTTCGCTCTTTAAAACATAATGGTGATGGCTTATTAGAAAAAGGTATTTGTAATTTACAAGCACATATGGACATGATGCAAAAGCTATCTACTAATATCCTTATTTGTCTGAATCAATTTGATACAGATACCACGGAAGAAATTGCATATATCAAAACATATGTAGAAAAACAAGGATTCCCCTTTTCCACTTGTAACGCTTATGCACTTGGAAGTGAGGGCGCTAAAGAATTTGCACAAACAGTAATTGAATTGTGTGAAAAGCAAAATACTCTTACGTTCCCTTATTCTTTAGATAATTCTATTCTAGAAAAAATAGGCCATATTTTAAAAGATTATTATCAAGCAGATATGATATTAATAGAAGAAAATGTCAAAAAAGAAATTACGCATTTAGAAGAGATTGGATATGGTAATTTACCAATTTGCATTGCCAAAACCCAATATGCGATTGGAGATAATCCCGCTTCTTTAGGTTATCCACATCATCAAGTAATTCGGGTGACCAATATAAAGGTTGCTGCGGGTGCTGGCTTCATTATCGTTTATCTTGGAAATATTATGACTATGCCAGGATTATCGAAAGAACCTGCCTATTTACACATGTCAATTGATGCGAATGGAAAAATCAAAGGGCTTTATTAAAAGTGCTATTCCAAGTACAATCATAACTATAATTCTACAAAGGACTTTCTATAGTTCTTTTTATATGGTTCTTTTTTAGATAGGTTGTACATATATTTTTTTAGAGGTGCTGCTATGTTTTTTAAAGGAATTCATACTCGTATTAAAATTGTTTTGCTCATCTTAATTGGCATTTTTATATTAATCATTGGGAAAGTATTTTATACACAAGTAATCGACTATAAAAAACTAAATCAATTGGCATCTAGTTTATGGAGTAGAAATTTACCAATTGAAGCAGATCGAGGGAGAATTTATGATCGTAATGGTGTGGTCCTTGCTGATAATAAAACGACAACCTCTCTTGTTTTGATACCCAATCAGATCAAGGACAAAGAATCTGCTGCACAAAAATTAAGTGAAATTTTAAATGTAACTTACGAAGATATGTATCAACATGTTAGTAAAAAAACATCGATTGAAAGAGTTCACCCAGAAGGAAGACGATTATCTTATGAAATTGCAGATAAAATCAATGCTCTAGGATTAGATGGTGTCTATATGGTCAAAGAATCACAACGATATTATCCATATGATACCATGATGTCTCATACCCTTGGATTTGTAGGAATTGACAATCAAGGGTTAAGTGGTCTGGAGTTAATGTACAATGATTATTTGACTGGTGAATATGGAGCGATTAAATATTTATCAGATGCCAAAGGAAACAAGTTAGAATTAACAGAGATGTATGAGGAACCACAAGATGGAGTCAATATTACACTTACAATTAACTATGAATTGCAAGCTGTATTAGAAAGGGAACTTGACAATGCTGTACTCAAGTATAATCCTGATCAAGCAATTGGTATTGCAATGGATCCTAATACAGGAGAAATTCTAGCCATTTCTTCTAGACCCAATTTTTCTCCAAGTCATTACCAAGACTATACAACCGAACAAATCAATCGAAATTTGCCTATTTGGTCCACTTATGAACCTGGTTCTACCTTTAAAGTCATTACACTTGCAACAGCATTAGAAGAAAAATTAGTAGATTTGGAAAAGGATCAATATTTTGATGGTGGTAGCATTACGGTAGAAAATGCTCGAATTCGTTGTTGGAAACATGGTGGACATGGTTCACAGACCTATTTACAAGTCGTAGAAAATTCTTGTAACCCAGGCTTTGTTGTATTAGGTCAAAAAATCGGGAAAGAAACTTTATTTCAATATATTCGTAATTTTGGATTTGGTTCCCCTACTGGCATCGACTTAAATGGGGAAAGTTCAGGAATTCTCTTTTCTTTGGACCGTGTTGGTCCTGTGGAACTTGCGACAACCGCTTTTGGCCAAGGTGTCTCTGTTACCCCAATTCAACAAATTACAGCTGTTTCTGCTGCAATCAATGGTGGCTACTTAAACACACCTTATATTGTCAAAAGTTTAAATGAGCCAGAAACCAATACTGTTATCAAACAATTTGGAACAGAAACAAAGCGAAAAGTAATTAGCAATGAAACCAGTGAAATGGTTCGTTATGCACTAGAAAGTGTCGTCACCAATGGAAGTGGAAGAAATGCTTTTATTGATGGATATCGCGTAGGAGGAAAAACAGGAACTGCGCAAAAAGTACAAAATGGTGCTTATATGGTTGGTAATTATATTACATCTTTTATGGGGGTTATGCCTGCCAATGATCCCAAAATTGTTGTTTATATTGCAATAGATAATGCGAAAGGTGTAACACAATATGGTGGTACAGTAGCAGCTCCTATCGCTAGAAATGTACTACTCTCTGCTATTGATATTTTGCAGATTGAAAGACCAGAAGGTGGTAGTGAAAAGAATTATCAGTATTATGAAAAAAAATATGCAAATGTACCTGACGTCACAGGAAAGACATTACAAGAAGCAATGCAAGAATTGAAATCGTTTAAAGTAGAATATACAGGAAATGGTAATACGGTTTATTATCAATCTCCTAGTGCAAATACACGTATTTTTGAAGGAGAGACAGTACGTTTATTATTACAAGAATAGAGGTGTGATATGTTAATACTCACGAAATCGGTTTTGGCTGTTATGATTGGTCTTATTTTCTCTGTTTGTTTGGCTTATATTTTAATTCCCCTACTTCATAAATTCAAAGCTTCTCAATCTTTAAGTATTTATTTAGATGAACGACACAAAGAAAAAAAGGGAACGCCAACTATGGGGGGTCTTATCTTTATCCTTCCTTCTTTATTCATTATTGGATTGCTCCTTTATTTGCATAAAATTACATTTTCGTACAATTTGGGAATTGTGTTATTTACCTTCTTTGGGTATGGATGTATTGGATTTCTAGACGATTTTTTAATCATTTTAAGACATAACAATAAGGGTTTGAGTGAAAACGCCAAATTTATTTTACAAATAATAATTGCCATTGTCTTTTTCTATTTATTTATGGTTGCGAATAACGAGCCCTTATTATGGATTCATTCTCTTGGAATCAAATGGGATATTGGATGGTTTTATGGATTATTTATTCTATTTGTTTTAGTTGCTAGTAGTAATGCTGTCAATCTTACTGATGGGCTAGATGGTCTTGCAGGCGGGCTATCTGCTATTGCTTTTGGTACATTTGGAATTATCACTTGGGCAACTGGATGGTTAGAGGGGTATGAGGCCATTGCTCTATTCTGTTTTGTATTACTTGGATGTATTCTTGGTTTTCTTATTTTCAATGTAAAACCAGCAAAAGTATTTATGGGAGATACAGGTTCTTTGGCTTTGGGGGCAACTCTAGGAACAATTGCCATTTTGACAAGACATGAAATTCTACTCATTGTAATTGGAATTGTATTTGTGATAGAAACTAGTACTTGTCTGATACAAAGATACTATTATAAATTAACGCATAAACGAATTTTTCCTATGACACCCATTCATCATACCTTTGAAAAATTAGGTTGGAAAGAACAAGATATTGTAAAATTATTTTGGATAATTGGTCTTTTGGGTTCTATGCTAGCGATTATCTATGGAGTGTGGTTCTAGTGATGAGAAAGCGAATGGACCTTGGGCTATTATTGGCAGTACTTACCATTTCTATTTTTGGTATTATTATGGTTTATTCTGCTTCTTATATTTGGGCAGAATATAAATTTGATGATCCGTTTAAGTTTGTCAAACATCAATCACTTTTCTTTTGCATTGGTCTCGTTATTTTGTATGTTGTAAGTAAAACGGATTATAAAATTTATTATGAGAAAGCCAATCTCATATTGATTGTTTGTATTTCTTTGCTTGCTTTGGTTATTATTCCAGGGATTGGAACGGTTCGTAATGGAAGTAGAAGTTGGTTTGGAATCGGTTCTTTTGGTATCCAACCAAGTGAGGCTGCAAAATTGTCACTTATTATTTTTACCTCAAAATATTTATGTAAAAATGAACGTGATTTAAAAAGTATTCGAAAAGGTGTCCTTCCTATTTTAGGAATTGTTTTCTTTGTCTTTGGTCTGATTATGTTACAACCTGATTTTGGAACAGGAGTCATTATTGTAATCAGTATTATTGGTCTTTTATTTGTTGCAGGTGTCAATTTTAAGTTTTTTATTCGACTAGGATTGATTGGCATAATTGGTGTGGTTGGATTAATTGCTGTTGCACCTTATCGATTACAAAGAATTTTATCCTTTTTAAATCCATGGAGTGATCCTCTAGGAAGCGGATTTCAAATCATACAATCGTTATATGCAATTGGACCAGGAGGATTGTTTGGTTATGGATTCCTTAATTCAAGACAAAAACATTTTTATTTACCAGAACCACAAACAGATTTCATTTTTTCAATTATTAGTGAAGAATTTGGATTTATGGGGATTTTAATTGTGAGTAGTCTTTTCCTATTCATTATTGTAAAGGGATTTCAAATTGCTCGCAGGGCAAATGACCCTTTTTCTAAATATTTGGCATTTGGCATTACGTTTCAAATCGCCTTCCAGGCTGTTCTTAATTTAATGGTAGTTGTTG
>CAJUHL010000050.1 GCA_910586425.1 uncultured Bacilli bacterium | reverse complement strand
TTTATAATATTTATAAGGTTTTTCGCTGGAAATCCTTATGGGAAGTTTGAGTTAATAAATTAAACGAATTTACTTCAATCGATAAAAAAACTATCGATAAACAAATAATGGAAAACAATGAGGATTGTTATGTACTGTATGAGGAAAGAGACAAGCTATTATATATAGTAAAATAACCTTTTTAAATCAATTATTTTATGGAAAAATTATTTGAGATGAAACTATTTTAGAAGGAGAGAGTATGTTGATTTAATAACATCATACATATATATTTATGAAATACGAAATAGAAGAACTAATACCAGTGGTTTATGAGTTATGTGGATGCTATACAGGAAGGGGTAGTACGTCAGTTACGTATGAAAAAGCACAACAGATTATGGAAAGTGTCATTTATTGTATAGAGGAATTGGATGATAAAGATATGTTGATAGATAAAAAAATACAATTTTCGGCTCAAGCAGCATATAGGATAGGGTATGAAAGAGTATTGGAAAAAGTTCAAAAAGCCAGATTACTTTATAATCGAATATCTAAATTTTTCAATTCATATGGTAATGTAATATATGAGAATACATTTAAAAGAGATATTCCTGCATTTTTCAAGTGGTATGATCCTAAATTTAATGCTCAAGATTTTCTAATATTTTTAGACTACCCTATTTTGTGTTCTTTAGAGAAATATAGAGGAGTTGACAGAATATTAAAATATTTAGAGTGTATTGAGATTGAACAACAGTTTTTAGCAGTTTTTTCCTGTCCGTCTGTTCAGGAGATTCATCAAAACTACTATTTAAACTATAACGAGGAAGTGATAAATATTTGTAGACTTCCTTTAAGACATACTTTGAAATATATGGTGGGAGAAATATATGAAGAGAATATTGAAAACGTAAATGAAAAGAAAATTATATGTTGTTTTTCTATGCTTGTTAATAGAAAATATCAGGCAAACCAAGAAATGATGAAATATTTAAATTATGATCTGAAGGATTATATTGTTGAATTAAAACAGATTCAAAGGGGGGTAATAGATGGATAACTTATATGAGATGATAATTTGTAATCAAAAAGAAGAAATAAAGAAAATTGAAGAATGTAATGAAAAAACAGCTCTTTTTGGAGTTGCTTTGACAAAGGAAGAAATAGAGATGCTGGTAGAATCGAAACAAGAAATTCTCAAAGAAACTCAACGTTTTGAATTTGGTAGAGGGATTTTACCAGATCTCCTGATGGAGTTTTGTGATTCGGAATATATTGATCAAAATAACTATGCTGAGGTAATATGCCAATTACAGGAAGTTTTTTATACATATAAGAATGATATGCAGGATCAAATAACAGATTTAGAACTATTAGATTTAATGCGTTATACATTTGAAAATGTTTGCTTTGGAGATATAGGGCTACTTGAAAGTTTATATTTGGATGAATATGCTAGAAAAGTACGCTTTGAAGGCGAAGAAGCGTTTAAGAGAGGGACAAAAGAGGCAATTTTAAAAAGGAGAGATTTTAAACAAGAAGTAATTGATGAAGAATAAACCTGGATTATTCATGGCGGTATAAGTTCACATAAAATCCGCTGTAGTTACCATTACAACCACTTTCAACACCACACTCTGTCACAAGACAGCCTAAAAATGGGCAGACTTTCCCTGTGACAGACTTAAATGTTTTTCGTGGTTGCCAAGGTTCGTTATAGAGTGCTATTCCAACTGTGGCTGCAAGTTTCGGATATATTCCAGTTTCTCATAGAATTCTTTCTTGTAGGGACAACTGCTGCAAAGTTTGAAATATTTATATCGTGCTGATCTTACCACTCTTGCGGCAATTTTCAGCAGCTTTAAACAGATGGTATCGATACGCTGTTTCCTCATACTGGCAGCAAGCGCCAATCGCTTGAACCAATTGAAAAGATTATAAGCTAATGCATGGACCAGAAGGCAGTTCGCATTTACCAGCTTTGAGGAACCGCTTACACAGGCAAAATCAAAGTTGCTTTTTCCTTCTTTGATGAAGTTCTCCATTTTGTCTCTTCCGCAATAGAACCGAATTACCTGATAAGGTTCCATTCCCAGCGTTGTGACAATAAAGGTATACAGATGGACCATCTGCCCATACGGCTTTTCTATTTTAAAGACCACCCTGCGTGGATGGTTCCATGAACCGGCCTGGTATAGGAATTCCCCATACTCGACGGCGTAATCCACCTGGTTGAATTTCGTTGCACGGTACAGTGCCTGGTTTTCCTCTTCTGCCAATTCACGGAGTTTTGTATTCTCCTTGAGCCGGATCGCATATTTGCAGTTTTTATCTTCAAGAACTTCATACAGGTCTGGTGATGCAAAACCGCTGTCACCTCGAAAGTAAAGCGGCATATCCGGAAAATCGCAGAGGAATTCATCCAGAAGGGGCTTCATAAAAATATCTGCCTCTTTGCCGCAATACATGGTGCCGTCACGAAGCTGTACCTTTAGCAGGTCGCCGGTCAGCCCGTCGTAGCATAACAGTGGGTGATAACCGTGAGCCTGATAATGGCAGTTGAAACCTTCCCCTTCCTGATTCCCATAGGTATCAAGAAGTGTGGAATCAAGATCAAAAAGCATGAATTCCGGTTTCTTTATGGAATAGATGGCTTTACGGAGTTCACGGATGATCTGGTTTAACTGGCTGAGCGTATCTCCATCCATACGGTTAAAAAAGCGTGACAGGGTAGGCTGGGATGCCAAGGCATCCTTCTCTAAAATAGCTGTCATAACAGGTTCGTTTGTCAGTTCGTCTGCACAGTCATCCTCAAAGTAGGAACTGATAATCTGGTAAATTACCTGCATCAGATTCGTATCATCCTTATGGACGCGGAACCATGCGGCATCATTGGTTTTGAACATACGATTAACGAGCTTGACCGCTCCAATCTTAAACAGGAACTCTTTGAACAGGAGAAGTCCTGCATCGGAGGATAAATCGCCTCCGTCAAAATTAATTTTAATCTGGCTATTGCTTTCTAAGCTTACAGTGTTTAAAATATCCATATAAAGACCCTTTCTTTGGTTTTGATTTGGAGTAGACACCTAAATTTTACCATAGATAGAGGTCTTTTTCTATTCACTAAATAAGTGAAAAGCAATATTCAATTAAAATACGGTGACTATGCGGGGTTCAGCGTTTAATGCTATTATTCCATGAATAATTCAGGATAAAAAATATATTTTTTCAGATTAAGAAAATAGTTGTGTGTTCCGCAGGGAGAAAAAGCAATACTTCGTTTTTTTCCCTGATTTGATATTTAACGTATAGAGCTATTTGTACATTGATAATTTTTGCCTCAAATGGAGGAGACTCTAAATATAGAAGCGGAAATAAATATTACCTAAAGAGATAATGTAATTATTACAGAGTGGAAGAGCTAGTGGTAACATGGTTACGATAGCACATAGCCACTTTGCAAGTATTGTTTTGGTAAGTAATCTAATTAAACAAAATCATCAACCTGTACAGGCTTTTATTCTCTGCAATAGTGGTTCTCAAAGTTTGGTTTGGCGATTCAAAGTCTTTCGCGATAATCAAAAGGGTTTCGGCAGTATGAAAACAAGTATTTAGGAGCCTAAATATCTATTGATTGACTTGATGGTGGTACATAAGAAATTAATTGATAACGGTAATTGTTTTTTGTTCGCTAGGCGATATGGAATATTTATGAAATTACTTATTTTAGTATACTTTGTCCAACTAGATAAAAAAACAAGCAAATTATACATAAAATATGGAAAGACAGACAAATTATTTGTATGATACAACCATCAAGCTTGAGAAATAAAAATAAGTGAAAGGAGAAAAAAGTATGGATAAGCTTTATTTAGAAAATTCATATGCACAGAACCCGGCATGTGTTGCATGTGCAGCGTGCGCATTAGATGGTCCTGTTCCAGATTTTGAACTGGCATTACTGTCAGGCTGGTCTGAAGAAGAAGAGTAATTGCCAGAGTAGGTTATTACAGTTTTTAATTAGAGTGAGAGAAAGAGTCTCTATGGAAGTAGAAAAAGATACATATCTATTTCCATAGAGTTCTATTCTCTTAAATGGATATTTATAAAAATTAAAAAGTGAGGAGGCGGCACTTATATTAGAACTTGAAAATTCATACGCACAGTCACCAGCATGTGCTTCGTGTACTTTATGCTTGTTAGATGGACCAATCCCAGATTTTGAAACAGCTGTGTTAACTGGAATGAAGAATAATATTTAGCGACTCTATTAATTATTTTTATGTTTATTAACGTAAAGAAAAGGAAGAAAGGATGTACATTTATGTGTTTAGAACAATATATACATATTAATCCACATGTGTTGATTTATCGTTATCCTAATGAGCAATATGTTGCTGTTATAATCAAGTCGGTTGGAACTGAAACTAAAAGAAGCATTAAGGATGTGAAAACTGATGCTATCAAAATTTTGAAATTAATTAATGGTGAAACAAACATAGCAGCCTTCATCAAAATTGTGCAGGAGAAGTATGATATAGATGAAAAAAGTATTTTAAAATTTATCGAAGATAGTATTAATATAGGGATTTTATACTTAGACGACACTAGTAATAAACAGGAACTAAAGATAGTAGGAGATGGAAAACTCATTTTGCCACGTCATGCAACGGTTGAAATAACAGAGTTGTGTAATCTTAAATGTGTGTATTGCTATAATGAAGCAAGTCCATATAAGGGAAGGCATATGCCTTTAAAAGATGCCAAAAAGATTTTTGAAATATTAAGTGAGAACGGTGTTACTGTACTAGAAATTTCAGGTGGTGAACCGATGATACATCCTAATATTAAAGAAATATTAGAAGAAGCATTTAAGTACTTTAATTGGGTTGCGATTATTAGTAATGGTGTTTATTTTCCCAAAAATATTTTGCCCGTATTGAAAGTTAATAGAAAAAAATTTGGCGGTATACAGATTAGTATTGATGGTTCCAACGAAGAAGTTAGCGAGAAAATGAGACAAGTAAAAAATACTTTTTCCAAAACAATGAATACAATTAAATATTTGAAGGAAAACGATTTTCTTGTCAGAGTTGTAATTGTGTTAACAGAAGATAATGTGGAAGATATTGAAAATGTCTGCGATTTAATGAGAAAAGAAGGAATAAAACACTTTGGAATTAGTATTTCTGAAGAATGGGGTAGAGGAAAAAATATTGAAAATGAAAGCAATATATTAGGGAAATCCTATAAGAGTTATTTTAAAGCCCAATATGGTGATTTGTTAAGGAATATTAACGAAAAATATCGTGATATTGTTTTCAATGATAAAGTGTTAAAGAATGTGAATATAAATGAAATAAAAAATTGTGGTGCTGGTTGGCAAACCATTGCTGTTACGCCTAATGGAGATGTTGAAATTTGTGCCCCAGCTAAAATAAAAATAGGTAATATTTTTTCACAAGATTATAAAGATATATTTAGTTCAGAATTAGTACAAAAGTTGTCTAAGGTAGATTTTAAAGAGGGAAGAGAAAAATTTTGCTTGAATTGTGAAGATGTTTCAGACTGTGCAATGTGTTATTCCAAAATGCTTATGGTTAATGAACACAGGATCGAATCAGGAAGAGAACTATGCCCTATGATTAAAACTTATGTATTAGAGGAATTGATATAATGAAAAATTCTCAAGTAAAAATAGCTATAATTGACAGTGGATTGGAAAAGGATAATCCCAATATAGACTATCAGAGAACTAGTTATGGTTGGACCGCATTTGAAAATGATTTTGGAGATAAAACTGGACATGGTACTAATATAGTGAAAATCATCCAAGAGAAATTTTTAGATGCGGTTATAGTTATACTAAAAGTTTTTGATAATAAACTGAGAACAAAAGATTTATACATTATTGAAGCAATAAATTGGTGTATAGAAAATGAAATCAAAATCATCAATTTAAGTATTGCTATTAGCGAATTTAAGAATTATTTTGCCATCAAACAAATTTGTGATAGTGCATATACCAAAGGTGTAATAATTATAGCCGCTGCTGAAAATACCGGAAAACCATGTATTCCTGCATACTGGGATACTGTAATTGGCGTCGGGGGTGTAAGAGGTGATGAGGAGTTGTTATATACAGAGTCTGCTGGAATTCAATTTTATAGCAGAATGAAACATAATAATTTTTCTTCTATAGTAGGAGCAGATAAAGTATGGGGAACTAGCTATGCTGCAGCCTATGTTACAGGTATGCTTTGTGGATATGTTAATAATGATACAACTTTGACACAAGCTAAGCGTTTTTTGATAGATAATTCAAAAAAAGTTTGGGAGAATAGTATAATAAATAATATAGATTTTGATTTTTATAAAAATACAAAGAAAGTATATGTAGAAAATAATTGGAACATGTGTAGCTTTGGTAATGATTTATTAGTTAAATCGAGCCAATTAGAAAAATTTTTGTTTTCACAATTTAAACATAGGATTAAGCATTTGGGAGGCAATATTAGATATAAAGATCTTCAACAGATGAAAGCAGAGGATTTTATACCCGATAAAGATTTTATAGACGATTTGCATGTCAATCATATATTTAGAAATAATAAGCCAGTAATTGCAATTTTGAATATAAGCAATTATACACACCTGCCATTACTTCTTATTAACATCTTTAGTGAGTATGCAAAATGTAATAGAGATAAAATAAAAAGTATTGTAACAGGGAATGAAGGAGTATATTTTGAAGATGTTGAATATAGTTATCAAAATTCAATATGCGAACTTAATGAAGAAAAAAAGTATTTATTAATTAAAAGCTTGATTGACTCTATTGGGAATAAATACGGAGATGCAAATGCTATATTTATGGAAATTGAAGGGAAAGTTGTGGATAGTGTATTTAAGCTTCAAACTATAACAAATCAAATAATTATGCTTGCTGCTAATCCGGAAGCTGTTATTGTTATAGGCGAGGATATTAATATGATAGAAGAGAGTGTTTCCCTTATTGAAAAGATATACCCTAATATTATATTAAAAAAATTTTTTGTAAATTACACAATGCTTTGTTCTTATACAAATATTAAAACTGTAACTGAACCAAATGACTTAAGATTACCAGATTCTTATTTTACGTTATATGATTTGAAACAGCTATATAGCGACTTGGAAAAGTTATTTTTGAAGTGAGAGAAAGGATTCTAGATGTTGTGCTTTTTATTGAAATGAAAGGAATGGATGTAAGATGAAAGCAATGTCATTTGAAGACTTATGCCAGGGAAATTCGATTAGGGGAGTTAAAATAAGTCCGGATGGTAAATTGATAAGTTTTATTAAAAAGGACGTAGATGGAGAACAACTAGTCTTTTTTAGTTGTGATTCTTTAAACAGAAAGCAATTTATTTGTAAAAGAAAATTTACAAATATTGTAGGATATTTATGGTCTTATTCCACTAAATATATACTCTTGATAAGTGATCCTCTTAATAATGGTATGTGGAATATACATAGGTATAATGTATACGAGAATAAAATTGATAAAGAAATTAATATAGACAATTGTCAAGTGAAAATATATGGAATTGATAAAAAAGTAGACAGTGCAGTTTTAGGCATTAACCGCCGAAACCCACAATTTTTTGATATTTATCGATTAGATATAGAGAATTGGAAAATGGAATTAGTATATAAAAATGATTCGTATTTTAGACTAATATTTGATTCTAAGCATAGAGTAAGATTGGGGTGTAAAATGAATACGGATGGCTCTTATTATATAGATAACATAGAAAAAAAGGTAACTATGACTAAAATTGATGCGAATGATTTTTTTGGAACATTTCCATTATGCGTTACTGCTGATAATCAGCTTTTATTGAGAGATTCAAGAAATAGAGATAAGAGTGTCATTAGTAAAATGAATTTAGATAATTGTAAAACGAATATTTTAGCTTTTTCAAATAGGGTTGATGTAGATGAATCATTTATTGATCCTGTATCTGGAGATATTGCCGCAGTAGCATTTTACTATAAACGGAAATTTTGGAAGTGTTTTAATAATGAAACAGAAAGTGTTTTTAAACTTTTACAATCTTTCAATGCTGGAGATATGAGCATAGTAAGCACGAGTAGTGATGGGAATAGGTGGATAGTAGAGTATAGTAATTCTGATTACCCATTACAATATGTTTTATTTGAAAAAAAAGAAGAAAAAATAACACTCTTACTTAATGAACATAGGGATGAAAATAAAGAATTGTATGTGAAAAAACAGGCAATAGTAACAGAAAATTCCTATGAGGACAAAATACTGTGTTATTTAATGGAACCAAAAACTTGTCATAACAAAGGGCTTATTGTATTTTTGCATGGTGGTCCATGGCAAAGAGATACTTGTAAATTTATATATTTGCACCAATGGTTGGTTAGTAAAGGTTTTTATGTTTTAACGATAAACTATAGAGGATCTCAGGGATTTGGTAAAACTTTTTTAAATGCAGCTGCAAGAGATTGGGTAAAGGTTTTGAATGAAGATATTGTTGCATCAACAAGTAATATTATAAAGGAAAAGAGACTAGATATAAAGAATGTTGCAATCATGGGAAATTCGTTTGGTGGATATCTGGCACAACTAGGAATTACAGAACGTCCAGATTTTTTTACTTGTGGGATATCTATAGGAGGTGTATCTAATTTAGGAGAAGGCCTAAAATCATATCCGGTATATAAAGGATTTCAAAAAGATATATTTAAAATTTATATAAGTAGTGATGATTCAGAGAAAGTATGTGAACAGTCACCTGTTTTTAAAATAAATTGCAATACGTCCTCTTTGTTGCTTATACATGGCATTAATGATCCAATAGTGAACTATAGAGAAAGTGTTGAAATGATCCAAAAGATGATGACAAAAGATGTAAATGTATTAGGAGTATTGTTTTCAGGTGAAGGACATTCAGTGAAAAAAATAGAAAATAAGATTTGTTTATATACGATATTGGATAAATTTTTATCCTATTTTTTATTACAGAGTTATCATAGCAGAAAAATGGAGATCAAAAATGAGAATATAATAATATACGGAAATTTGAAGGACATATTGTTTATCCGTTAATCATATTTTCTCGTAAAGTATATATGCGTTAAAATAAAGAAAATATAATTTAATTCTAAAATATATTTAGAATTATTTTGAGAATGGAGAAGTATTTATGAAAAATTACACGTTTTTATTAAAATATATCAAGAAACTTAAAGGGAAAATTATTCTTGCATTTGTATGTACACTTTTATCTTCGCTGGCAACAATATTGCCACCTTATATATCTAAAATTATTTTAGATGAAGGGATTTATAAAAATAAAGTGAATATTATAGTTTCTTTTTCGATAATTTTAGTTATCATATATATCTTGAGTTTTGGCATTAAATATGCACTTGGTGTGATACTTAGTTATGTTAGCAGTACGTTCATAAGTGAACTAAAAAAGGGGCTCTTTGAAAGAATATTACAAATGCCAATGCCATATTTTGATAAGCAACAAAATGGATACATTACGGAACGAATAAGAGAGGTGGATAGTATAAATGTGATTTTTTCGCCTATATTTGTTCAGTTTTTAGTAAGTTGTATTTCTTTCATTGGTGCTATATCTATTGTATTTACAATGGAAAAGAAATTGTTATTTGTGATATTGGGGATAGCTCCATTTTTTTTCTTTATGACTCGATATACAAGTAAAAATTTAAGGAGTGCTTCAAAGGCATTATTGGAAGCAACTGCTCAAACATCTGGTAAAATGCAAGAAAACATTGGGGGAATTGCAGAAGTTAAAAGTTTAAATATAGAGAAAAAAAGAATTTTAGAAGTGAATAAGCAAATTAGTGAAGTGGCGAAAAAAACTGCAAAAAAAGGCAAACTTTTAAGTTTAGGGTCAGAGGGGGTTCAAGCACTAACTAATATTTCCTCGGTTATTTTATTACTTGTAGCTGGAATATTAATAATTGGAGATACTTTAACTATTGGAGAGTATATTGCAATTTCACAGTATGCTGCAATTATATTTATGCCAATTCAACTATTTTCAAATTTTAATATGATGATACAGCCAGCTATAGCAGCATTGAAAAGAGTAGCACTTTTATTTACGGTGGAAACTGAGAGCAATATAGGAACAGAGATGACTGGAAGAATTAAGAAAATAGAGTTTAAGGATGTCACATTTTCTTATGATAATAAGAAAAATGTATTTGCCAATAAAACATTTACTATTGGTGATAAAGAAAAAATTGCTCTTGTGGGAGCAAATGGTAGCGGAAAATCTACTATAATAAAATTAATATTGAAATTATATCAAGTAAATAGAGGGGTAATTTTCATAAATGATATTGATATAAATGAAATCGATGCATCATCATTAAGAAGAAGAATAGGAATAGTTTCACAGAATATTTTTCTGTTTTCAGGTAGTTTGAGAGAAAATTTAAAATTGGTTAGAGAAAAGACAACAGATTTGGAAATAAAGGAAGCTCTTTCAAAAAGTGGGTGGGACGAAATAAATTTAGATATGTATATTTCTGAAGGTGGAAAAAATTTGTCAGGTGGGCAAAAACAAAAAATAGCGATAGCTCGAATGTTAATATTAAATGCAGATGTTTTAATATTTGATGAAGCTACAGCTAATCTAGATATAGAATCAAAGGCAATAATAGAGAATGCAATTAAATATGCTTTTAAAGAAAAAACGTGCATATTTATTACACATGACACGGAATTACTTCAATATATGGAGCGGACTATACAACTATAGAGTTATTGAACTGTATTTTTAAATATCATTGAGATAATTTTGGACTATATGAGTTAATCTATTGATGAGTGATATAATATTACAAAATGTTTAAGTACACTTGAAAGAATGAGGAAAAATATGAGAAAAGATATTATCATTTCAGAACGTTTGCATTGTGGAGTTTCAGATGAAATATTTTCGCAAATATGTAAAGGAAATTATAGAACCGGAAGTATACTCCAATCGATAATGAGATTATCCAGAGAGTTTGGAACGAGCCCAGAAACAATCCGTAAAGCACTAAATATTCTTGTTAAGAATAATGTATTAATTAAGTCAAAAAATGCATTTTTATAACAAATGATCTACAGATTATTGAAAAGTATAAAGAAATTTATATTAGAAAATCAATGTTAACAACCTAATTTAAACAACCACAACATATAGTATTTAGATTAT
>CAJUHL010000049.1 GCA_910586425.1 uncultured Bacilli bacterium | reverse complement strand
TAATCAATAGAAAACCCATAGAAAAAATCTATGGGTTTGTCTACACTCTGAAAAAACGTTGGAAACGTTTTTCTTTTATTGTAAATTCAAGCGCACCATTAATAATAATATAATTCTACATCATAAACACATTTATAGTCAAATAATTTTCTAGGCATACTATTGATATTGAAGCAAATATCATCTAAATATATTTGTGGTTTTAGTTTCATAGATTCACCTTTTGGTATATATCTTCTTACTAATGCATTTGTTCTTTCATTTGTTCCTCTTTGAAAGGAACAATATGGATCACATTTATATAATTTTACTCCAAGCTTTTTAGCTGTTATTCCCAACGCCTGAAATTCTAATCCATTATCTACTGTTATTGATTTCACATCTATATCATTTTTTATTATATATTTATATATTAAATTGGCTGTGTAATATTCATTTTTATAGTTTGATTTTATTAGCCATAATCTTCTTGTACATCGATCTACAATTGATATTATCGAGTCTTGCTCATTCTTTTTACCTAATATCGAATCTATTTCTAGATGTCCTGGTTCTTCCCTTTTATTTATATATTTTGGTCTTAAACTAATAGGTAAAACTGTTTTATTATCTAAATTCCATTTTGTATGTGCCATCATCCCACTTCTTATTTTATTTCTTCTTCTTTTATAACACATCTTATTTTTGTTTATATTTATTTTTTCTTCATTAATCCAATTATATACTTGTTTAGTACAGGGACATAATATTCCTTTATATCTTTTTTTAAACTTGAATATACATACTTCTATTGAACTATTTCTTCGATCATAATGCGAATATAAATACTCAAGAAATATACTATATTTTTCATTTATATCTATTTTTCTTTTTTTATATATTCCTGCTTTGTATCTTGATATCGTTGAGTGACTAATTCCAAGCACTGATGCAACTTTTCTCATAGAATATCCTTCTTTTAATAAAATGTCTATTTCTACTTTCTTTTTTTCCGTTAATTGTTTATAATTCATATATGAGTCCTCCTGGCCTGGTGGGCTCTTTTATTTTATCAAAAACCACACCCTTTTGTGGTGCGGTTCATATTTCAATTTAGGAAAACGTTGGAAACGTTTTTAATCATCATGATTTTGAAACATTAAAATCAAACGAAATAAGTTTAAAACAGAAGAAATGAGACTTGCCACATAGGTCATAGCGGCTGCCCCTAGCATATTTTTGACATCATCTTTTTCTTCTAAATCAACAATTCCTAACTGTTCTAACTGGATTCCTGCTCTTTTGGATGCATCAAATTCAACTGGCAATGTAACAAGTTGAAATAAAATAGTTGCGAGTAAAATCAAAATACCAATCATTAAATATCCTGTAATTCCCGCTAATAAAGAAATGAAAATAGAAAAGTAACCCAAATAACTAACTAAATTTACAAATGGGACCAAAGCACTACGAATCCGCATAAAACTATATTTTTCTTTGTCCTGAAGCGCATGTCCACATTCATGGGCCGCAACGGAAATAGATGCGATAGAAGTTCCATGAAATACTTCTGTAGATAATCGAACTACTTTTCTACTTGGATCATAGTGATCTGTTAAGGTTCCTTTTGTTTCCACAATATGAATATCTGTAAGACCATTTTGATTTAAAATCATGCGAGCTACTTCTTGACCAGAAATTCCTTTTTTACATGTAATAGCTTTGCTTTTTGTATAAGCTGCATTGATACGCAATTGTGCTAGTAAGACAATGATAAAAGCAATTATAGCCAGTAGAATGGTAAGCATATTTTCATAGCCTAATGTAACATAACTCATAAATTACCTCTTTTCTATTTCGTATATTGTTCCTTCTTTAGTATCTTTTAATACAATTCCTTTTTCCAATAGTTCCTGTCTAATTTGATCAGCCAAAGCATAATCTTTATTTTGTTTGGCTACTAATCTTTCTTGAATTTTTGTTTGAATATAAAGCTCCATATCATCTGAAATCACATCCTCTTCGGTTTCAAATAAACCAAGGGATAAAACAGTTTCAAAGTTTTCAATTAAAGCAAGCTTCGTTGCTGAATTGAGCTGTTCTTCTTTTAAAACATCATATAGCACTGTCAGTGCATTGGCAGTATTCAAGTCTTGTTCCAAAGCCTCTTGAAAACGTTTTTGAAAAGTAGTATATAAATCCGTCTGTATGTTACCCACAGCTTCTTGTTGTAACACTTTTACTTTGCGCAATAATTTTTCATAAGCTGATACAGCGCTATCTAAATTTTCATAGGAAAAAACAAGTTGTTTCCGATAATGTGAGTTCAAACAAAACAAACGGTATGCAAGAGGATGATAACCTTTTCCCTTTAAAAGCGCTAAAGTTAAAAACTCCCCTTTCGATTTACTCATCTTTCCAGTACTATCATTTAAGTGTTCTCCATGACACCAGTAGTTACACCATTTATGTCCCAAATAAGCTTCACTTTGCGCAATCTCGTTGGTATGATGTGGAAAAATGTTATCAACGCCCCCACAGTGAATATCTAAATATTCTCCAAAATGAGCAATACTAATACCCGAACATTCTATGTGCCACCCTGGATATCCTACCCCATATTTAGAATCCCATTTCAATTCTTGATCTTCAAATTTGGATTTTGTAAACCATAAGGCAAAATCGGCTTGATTTCTTTTATAGGTATCTTCTTCTACCCCTTCTCGAACCCCCACTACCATATCATCAATTTTATGATTGGTTAATGCATAATAATCATCTAATTTAGAAATATCAAAATATACATTTCCACCAGAGGAATAAGCATATCCTTTTTCCATCAATTTATCAATCATAGTCAAATACATTTGTATGTAATCTGTCGCTTTACAAATGGTATTAGGTCTTTTAATATGTAAGTCATCCATATCATTCAAAAAAGCTTCTTTGTAAAATTCAGCAATTTCTAAAACTGATTTATGCTCTCGTTTCGCACCCTTAAGCATTTTATCTTCACCAGAATCTGAATCACTGCTCAAATGCCCAACGTCTGTAATATTCATAACACGATTTACTGTATAGCCAACATAATTTAATGTGCGTTCCAAAATGTCTTCAAAAATATAAGTACGCAGGTTCCCAATATGTGCATAGTGATATACCGTTGGTCCACATGTATACATTGTTACTTCTTTTGGATGATGTGGGATAAATTCTTCTACTTGTCTTGTTAATGTATTGTACAATTTCATCGTATTCACCTTCCTTTTTATTATAACATACCTTTTTTTGAAAAAAAAGAAACTTTACGATTTCACACAATCTAACACAACTTGATAATCCAATAATTCCACTTGGCTAGAGATAAAGTGTTCCATTTTTTGAGATGAGGTCAAGTCAGTTGTTAAGTATTTTTTGTTATCATCTGGAAAAACGGTTACGATGGTTCCTCCAATTTGTTCTTCTAGTAAGATAGCACCAAGCATATTGGCACCAGAAGAAATTCCAACACCAAGTCCTAATTCCTTACCAAGTTTTCGCGCCATTTCAATCGCGTCAGTATCATGAACTTGGATGATTTTATGAATATCATCTTGGTCAATAAGATCAGGAATAAAATCATCCCCTATTCCTTCAATTTTATGGGAAGTAACAACTCCACCTGATAAAAGGGCCATGGTATCAGGTTCTAAAGCGCAAATGATCGCTTTTTGATTTTCTTCTAAAATGCGTTTCCCAATTCCCATTAATGTACCACCTGTTCCAATGCCAGATACAAAGCCATCCACTTGGGATATATTATCTACAATTTCTTTTCCTGTAGTTTCATAATGTGCAAGTACGTTGTCAGTATTGGAAAATTGACTAGCCAAAAAACCATTATTTTCTAATGCAAATTTTTTTGCTTCTTCAATACATCTAGAAAAACCACCTTCTTCTTTTGAAAAAAGTGTTACATGAGCACCAAACAACTCCATGATACGCACCCGCTCTATGCTCACCCAATTGGGCATATATATATAGCATGGATGATGGTAATAAGCTGCCAAAGAAGCCAATGATATTCCTGTATTTCCACTCGTTGCTTCTACGATTGGCATATTGGCTTTTAATTCTCCTCTTTCCTTTGCCTTATTTAACATATAATATGCAACACGATCTTTAATACTACCAGTTAGGTTATATGACTCTAGTTTTGCATACACACTTTTTTCAATTCCTTTATATCGGTATTTTATTTTTACCATAGGGGTATTTCCTATCATTTTTATCACCTATTATACTATAAGAAATATTGACAAAAAATTGACTTTTTTTCTGAATTTTATTCAATTTTATTGCATAAGATAAAGTAATATGCTATGATATAAAGGCAGTGATGCAAATGGACCCTTAGCTCAGTTGGTTAGAGCATCCGGCTCATAACCGGGCGGTCGATGGTTCGAGTCCATCAGGGTCCACCAACTATATGCAGGTGTGGCGAAATTGGCAGACGCGCTAGACTTAGGATCTAGTGCCTTACGGCATGGGGGTTCAAGTCCCTTCACCTGCACCAAATTAGTTAAAAATACCCCGTTAAATACAGAAATATAGGGTGTTTTTAAATAACACAGCTTAAATTAGTGGTAATCAACAAACTTTAAACTAATTTAAGTGGATTCGATTAAGGGTATGTAATACTCTTTTTTCTTGTCTTGAATTATCATGAATATAGGTATTCAATGTTGTATTCACATTTGAATGACCTAATCTTTTTGAAATTACTTTTACTTTTATATTCTTACTATCTAATAAAGTCGCATGGCTATGTCTAAAATCATGGATTCTAATACATTTTACTTTTGCTTTTTCTGCAGCTGCTTTTTTAATTCTATTTATTGTAGTTGGAGCTAAAGGTTTAACACCACCGAATATAAAAAATTCTTCATTGAAATTATTATATGTTTTCATATAGTATTTTTTTAATTGAATCAGTGAACGATACAACTTATTATCAATTCCAATTGTTCTTATTGAGCTTTTTGTTTTTGGTGTTCCTATTTCTCTATTTCCATGTTCTGCAATAGTACTTTCAATACTTATAGTTTTGTATGATAGATTTTTGAATTTAAGTGCCATGGCCTCACCTGGTCTAGTACCCGTAAAAAACATTAATTGAAAAAATTCTTTATAAATTTTACGATCTACTTTTTTAATAAATTTCTTAAATTCTTTTAAAGTATAGAAATCATTTTTCGTTTTCTGTCCGTTGTCTTTAAAATTTCCAACTTGTCTAGCCACATTTTTATCTAATTTTAAGAAATTAATACAATAATCAAAGAATGCTACGCATAGATAATGTAGGTTTTTTAAATAGTTAAAACTATAATTCTTTTGTAATAACTCATATTGAAAATTCATGTAAGTTTCTTCGGTAATCTCCTCTATGTTGTAATTCCCAAAAAAAGGTATTATTTTATCATTAAATCTTTCTTCTAAAGTAATTACACTTTGTAATTTTTGTTTAATTCTTACATATTTCAAATATTTTGAATATGCTTCCTTAAAAGTGATTTTCTTCATATAATATTTTCCCCCTTTAAAAATAATGAAAAAATCGAGGGCTATTATATAAGAAAATCTTAAATTGTCAAATTTTCACTTCCTTTCTTAATTTTTAAGATAACACACTTTTTCCAAAAATAAAAGAACTATTTTTACAAGTTCCCATATTCATTCACTGTCCCCCTTTCTCACACACTAACCCCTTCCCCTTTTTTCTCTTTTTCAAAAAAAATAATGGGATGTTTTTTTAAATATATATATTTATATATATATTTAAACACCCATATTTTTTTAATTTGTATCAGTCTTTTTATATCGCACAAAAAATTTTTTAGGTAACTTTTCATCAACCTGCTCCGTATTGAAGTATGCCCAGTTTGGAATTGTCCAGAAATGGAAAAAATTCGGCTTGTCCCATTCGTAAAATTCGATTATTGCACCACCAATCAAATCGACATTTTTCTGAATTGCCTTTGCATTCACCCGAAATGGTATTCTAGATTTCTTAAGCATATACAGTCCTGTCGTTAATTCACGAAACTTATTATCGACATCGCCATATGACTGACTGAACAACCATACATCAATATTCAAATGCCTATGTAATTTTAACGTCGTAATTTGTGCCATATTTAAATTATGTTGCCAATTACGATTACTTAACTTTGCGCCTGCCTCATCAATAATCAAAACACAATCTTTTAATTCATACTTGCCCAAATCTTCTATGTCGAATCGATAAGCTCCGATAATGGGTACATTAGAATATATTTTTTTACCCTCTATCTCTGCATCATGCATAATTTTACGTACCAAATCACTGGCTAGTGTAGTTTTACCGCCACCTGGAGGACAGAATACTTGATAAAAAGTATTATTAGGTCTACACATAACTCTTTCAGCCATATAGAAATTGCGAATCAACGTTATAATCAACGATAGAATAAATACAAATGTCATGCCTTTTTCTCCTGTTCTTCCAGTTTTTCGATTGCTTGCTGCAAGTCATTATCATATTGTTCTACAAATCCCTCATCAATTCCAACTTGTTTCAATTTTTGCTTTAATTCTGCATTCTCTTGTTTCTTCTGTTTTTCTACAAGTTCCATTCGCTTTTCTTCGGCCAACTTTTGAAAGTATGATTCACGCCACAAATCTTTATAAGTATTGATATATTCCAATTCCCAATTTTTCAACAACTGTCTTTCTCTTTTATCGATTCGCCTTAACAAATGATATGTAACAATCTGTGTTAATACCGCAAAAACTAAATAAAAAATAATTTGAATCATTATCTGATAGCTCCTTTCACACATATACGCACGATTTTACGTGCCGTATAGTAAATTGTATATTTAAAAATATACTTGATAAACCTAAAGATAGAACAAATTAGTCTAAACACCAATCTAATCATCTAAATACCTTCTTTTTATTAAAGATTTGATAATACATAAACATAACAACCTTTATAATAATAAATATCATAATATAGGCAAATAGATTGGCAAATAAGTATGTACACATATAACATGAATCTGCAACAGTTAGATTGCACCCTAGTAGACTAATTAAGCTATCAAACTGCTCCTGCGATATAATTAACATTTTACTAATGTCAAACCACATTATCGATTACCTCCTGGCACAATGCTACCAAGTGCAAATAAAAGTCTAAAGAACAAAATAATCGTTAAACAGTCCATTACAACATAAAATATCTCGAATGTTCCCTGAAACATGGGTAATTGTTCTACCCAAAAATCATGCAATACTTGAAACATTATTCATCATCCTTTCCAATATGAATTCCTAAAGCATTAAATACGCATATAAGTAAGATACAGAGAAATGCAAATGATATCAAAAGCATTCCAAATTTCGCATGAAATTCGGGTGTAATTTCAATATCAATATTAAATATTTGATTGATTCCTTGCATTAATAAACTTATAACACCTTTTAATATTTCTAACATATAATCAGCTCACTTTCTAACCACGCACAATTTTAATTGAAATAATAATGATAAAAATAGGAATGCAGACAATTAAAACTACTTTTATTTCTCCCGGTAGAATATCAATTGCACTCATACATAAATCATAAAATTGTGAGACAACACCGGTCATTTGAGCTATGTATTTTGCTATATCACTAAAAAAGTCCTTTATATTGTCAATAAAACTTAATGTATAAATCATACAATCACTTACTTTCTAATAATAGTTATAATTGCGCAAATGACAATTACGGAAAAGCTTGCTACAATAAAGTTCTTTATATCTGAATTCAATGATAACCAACTAAAGTTTATTAATTCACTATAAAAATCAACATATTTTGAAATGGACCGTAAAAAATCATATTGGCTTGTTGGCAAATTATCTGCATATAAATTATCATCGATTGCATCATAAATATCGACATACTTTTTGCCATTGTAAAAAATAAAGATAGATTCTGTTGTAAAATCTGCGGGGGTTTTAACCGAATTAAGTGTTTCACATAAATTAAAACTTAATGTTACAGTTGCATAATGATAAAAGCTTTCCATCTCAATACTTGTTTTTTGTGGTAAAGTAGTACAACTCGTTATAGTATCTTCATCATCATCAAATCTTCCTCCTCCGCCACCGCCTCCGAAGGAGCCTCCACCTACTGAAAAGCCACCACCGTAGCCATCTGGATCCGAAGTTGGACTATCGATTATTTTTTGGGCATATTCTTTTATATCAAGTATGTTTTTATTCAAATAAATTTGCATAGGAACTGGTTTTGATATAGTAGTACCTTCTTTATCTGCTAATTGAAAATAGAATTCAATCGTTGGTTTCAAATTATCATTCTTATCAGCCAAAAATACATATTGTTTTGTTTTCCATTCCCCTGTTTCTGAATTATATATTTCCGATAAAGGTATTTTAATAAAGTTTTTATATGTCTTACCATCGTAAACAAATTTCTGAACATGGACAATGTTATAAGTTGAACTTTTAATATATTCTCCTGTCTCCCGATTTCTGATTCGAACAAAAATAGCACAATTTTGTTCTGTTGTTATTTTAAAATTATTTTCTTTAATTGGAATAAAAGAAGCTTCCGATGATGAATCAATCGCATATTCATATATAAATCTATTACGGTCAAAAATACTAAATGATATTGTTATTGTGCTAGAAACGGTTACACCATTTTCTAGTGTGATATCATCTTTTACAAAATTGATTTCAGGAACTGGGTTTAAAACATCAGTCATCAAATAACTATATGAAGTAACAAATTCACCTGTTTCCCGATTTGTTATTCTTACAAATACTGTTCCATCTTCATATACCTTTTGTAAAAAATTATTACTTGTTATTTCTGTCCAATTTTTTGTATCATATAACGAATATTCATATTTATATCTACTTGCATCAAATATACTAAATTCTATATTTAAATATGTATCATTTCCTACATTAGAATGGCTAGCACTTATCGTTGGTTTTAATACTGTTTTTTCTATTACAACCGTTTTTCCGTCATTAGTACGAAATTCGATATCTGTATATAGAATTTCCTTGTAATTCACTGGATTTTTATTATCGTTGTAGCTTCCCCACTTATTCTCATATGCTTCATATCCAGTAGAACAACCTAAACCGTTATATGAATTTGTATTTGGACAATAATATATAGAATATCTATCCATACTTGGATATGCATAATGATTTTTTTCTGTCAAACTATTTGTTGTCAATTTAAAGTATTGAACTGTATTTTTATAATAGTTAATACTTATCTCTTTTTCACTACGTTTATCTATTACTAACTGTTCATAGTTTTCGTCTTTCAAAATCGGGACTGGTATTTGCGTTCCATTTGGTAGCGTCATCGTTTTTATTTCTTTATACTCCATATTAACATATGCCGCTTTTACTTTTTTTATAAAATTAGGTATAAACATTATAGATATTATAGCAATTGTCATTATTATTATTTTTTTCATGACTTACCAACTCCAAAAAAATCTAAAAATGATTCTTGGTCTACAATTTCATCTTTACTAAAAATATTTCGCTTACATGCTAAAAATAAAACGATAATTGACAATAGAATCACGTTTAATGTTAGTGATATTAAACATATAATATTCATACTAAGTCTCCTTTCTAAATACTTTATAAACTAAAAAGATAGGATATCCTCCTACCTCCTTATCTAGCGCGTTTTCTTCCTCTGATTTTGAAAATTACAAAACCAAGTCCAATGATTGTACTTGCTAACCCCATAGTACAAGCTAGTTGTCCTGGAGCTCCACTTGACCACAAACCATTGAAAACATTTGCAGCACCACTGATTAAACCTGTTACAGTTTGACCAGCTGCAGTGAAAAAGTCTGCAATTGTTGCTGGCGTTGTTGTAGTGGTATCATTTAAAACATTTAACATTGAAATACCTCCTTTTCATAATTTATATCAGTATGCGCACACTAATACCTTATTGAAACCTAAAAAGCACCTTTTTGTAGTTTTGCATACGAGAAAAAATACATTTTTAATAGAATATAGAAGTAAATGAATGAAATTTGACAATTTGCTTTTTAAGTTTAATTCGATTATAAAGTACCTATTTTTAAAAAGTCAAATTTTTGTACAATTTTTTTATCCCATTTTATGAAAAATTTTGCGCCTTTTTTCACTATATAAAATAATAAATTATTTAAAGGTTCATATTATATATTATTTATAATATATAGGGTGTCGAAAGCAACACTACGTAGGTGTCGAAAATAACACCATTTAAGGTGTCAAAAGCAACACCAATTTTGCGTTTTTTGGTGTCGAAAATGACACCACACAAAAAACGCATGAAAAAACGCAAGTTCATTGCGTTTCATATAATTGATTCTAACAAAATTTTTTCATATCCTAATCATTTTCTAACCAGTTATAATCAAATAAATCATTATCTGGTATATTCTCCATATCATTATCGATATTTTTTAAATCTTCATTTCCAGTTTGTAAAAACGTAAAGAAACGTTTTCTACCTTTGTAAAAGATTGCTATAACCCTATCTTCTTGCAATTGCTTTAATAAAATTATTACTCTTTTTTTATTAATATTAAGCATATTCATTAACTTACGATTCGGTATATAATAATCTTCATAATAATTCAAACTAGATAGAATAATCATAAGCTTTGTATAATTATTTACTCGCTTATTATTCAGAATCAGCCTAGTTATTTTAATTTTTTCATTATTTTTATTCATATTTTGTCTTTTATTCGGCGAGCATTTTGACGCTTTATTATAACTAGGTTTACTGTTTGAATTACATCCAAAGTTCTAAAAATATCATTTTTATCAGTCATTGGATTTTCTAAATAATGTCTCAATTGTTTTAATAACAATTTTTGATAGCAAAATAGCCTATCATTTGACATTAATTTCAATTCCTCTACAGAATCAATCTTTTCATTTTTCATAAATACCTCCTAAAATCGATTTTAAAGCATATTTTAGAAGTTTTTTATTAATGGTTCAATTCCCTTCACCTGCACCAGATTGATAGGAAACTCGAACTTTTTATTCGAGAGTAATAAATATTAACTAGAAGTACCGTCTAGTTTTTTTGTTATTTGAGAATGGAAGTGATGAGTATGGATGTTGTTAAGGAATTAGAGTTTGATAAGGAAGTCTTAAAAAGGATTGAAATGATATGTAGATTTGCTTGTGTTAAGCCTATTATTAAACAAGGAAGTATTATTAATATTAAAGGAACTAACATTGCTTATGTAAGTCCACATATTATAACAATCAAAGAGAATAATTATTTAATCTTTAATGGAAGTGATACTTTATTTGTAAATGATTATTCTAAAAGTATTAAATTAAAGGATTTAGAAGTTCATATTAAAACAAATTAATTGTTTTAAAACTAGGCGTGCAAAAAGGAAGTACAATACTTGAGGTTAAAAGTATGGTCTTTTTGTACTTTTAATCTCTCTAAAAAATAAGAAAAAGGAGAGATAAAAGATGAACGAAGTAAAGAAAATTGCAGGGATTTACATTAGAGTGAGTACACTTGACCAAGCTCGTGAAGGATTTAGTTTAGGGCAACAAGAAGAACAATTAAAAACCTTTTGTGAGCGAAAAGATTATGAGGTTTACAAAGTATATGCTGATGAAGGAATAAGTGCTAAAAACGATAAAAGACCAGCATATAGAGAAATGTTAAGAGATGTAAAAAACGGTACAATTAATGTTATTGTGGCATTTAAAATGGATAGACTTACAAGAAG
>CAJUHL010000048.1 GCA_910586425.1 uncultured Bacilli bacterium | reverse complement strand
CTTAAATTTTAAATTACTAAAGATTTTCGTGTCTAAAAACTTGACATAAATCCAAGTGAACAAAGATAAATTAAAAAGTATTATTTCAAAAAAAGCAAACGGTGATAACAATTTGTCAGCCCAACTTTACCAAATGTATTTTTTTGAACATATTTTAGATAGGCTTTCTAAAAGTAAATATAAGCATAATATCATTTTAAAAGGTGGGTTACTGCTATCTTCAATTATAGGAGATGATGAAAGAACTACTAAAGATATGGACGCAACATTAAAGAGTTTACCATTAGAAAGAGAAGAAGTAATACAAATAATAAGTGACATATTAAATATAGATTTGGATGATGGAATAGACTTTAAGATAGAAGATGTCAAAGATATACGACAAGAAAGTGAATATGGTGGATTCAAGATAAATATACTAGCGACTATGTCAACATTAAAGGTGTATCTAGCAATAGAACTAACAACAGGCGATAAGATAACTCCGAGAGAGATAGAATATAATTATAATAGTCATTTTGAAAATAAGAAAATACCAATACTTGCATACACGCTTGAAACTGTTATAGCAGAGAAGTATCAAACTGGTTGATTATGATTTAATTAAGAACACCTTTAAACCCTTATAAATAAAAGAAATTTATCTAGATTAGATCTTGCATATTTTTAATAAAAATAATAAATAATACTAAAAATCTATAAAAACATAATAATTTTGGTATTATTTATAATAGGAATTAGAAAGGTGATTACGACATTTAAGAGCATGGAAAAGAGGTGAATATATGACAAACAAAATAATTGAAGTTCAAAATATTAAAGTGAACATAACAAATATAAATGATAGCGATTATATTTGTATTTCTGATTTTACCAAGTTTAAAGAAGGAAAATCTGCATCAGATGATGTTATCAGAAATTGGTTAAGAAATAGAATTACTTTAGAATTTTTAGGTACATGGGAGTCAATTTACAATCCAAATTTTAATTCCGTCGAATTCGACGGGTTTAAAAGTGAGGCGGGACTTCATACTTTTACACTAAGCGTTACAGAATGGTGTAATAAAACGAACGCAATTGGGATATATTCGAAACATGGTAAATATGGCGGAACTTATGCTCATAAAGACATTGCTTTTGAATTTGCATCTTCTATTAGTCCAGTTTTTAAACTATATTTGATAAAAGAATTTGAAAGACTTAAGCAATTAGAAAATCAAAATAAGGAATGGGATATAAAAAGAATCTTAACCAAAAATAATTATCTTATTCATACAGATGCAATTAAAAATTATATATTACCTAGTAACGATTATTATAAAGATAGAGAATGGTTAAAGTATGCAGAAGAAGCAGATATTTTAAATGTTGCCTTATTTAACACAACTGCTAAAAGATGGAGAGAACTTAATCCGAATTTAGCAAAAACTCGAATGTTAGAGATTATGCATCAATAAATGAATTAACAGTATTATCTAATTTAGAATCACATAATGCAGAACTAATTAAAGAAGGAAAAAGCAAAGAAGAAAGATTTGAAATATTAAGTAACATTGCTAAGTATCAACTTGATATACTGAATAATGCAGAAAAGATAAAACTATTAGGAGAAAAAGATAATATATAGTATTTTGTACATTTGTATTAATTCTTTCTGAATAATAAAATTATTATAGAAAGAAGGTAGAACATGAATAAATATAATTTAAAAGAACTAGCAGAAAAATTAGAAAGGTGTAGAAATGTAAATCTTGATGATATAAAATTAGAAGATATGGATGAAATAACAGATATAAAAATAGATAGAAGAAAACCAAGTGAGGAAAGAATACTGGATTTATAATGAAAACAAAAAATCCGTATATATTTAAAGTAAATGGTAAGTTAGTTAGAATTAGATTTTCAGAAAATAGCAATTTAACTGCAGAAGATTGTCTGACTAGAGTGTTACAAAATCTATACAGAAGTAAAGAGGTGAAAAAATGGGTCAATTAGATATATCTAAAATAATATTAGGAACAGGAAACTATAATGATGTAAGAAAAGGAAATACTATTTCAATAACTGGCGATGGAGGAAATGCTTGGGGATATTATGGATTTGCGTATAAAAAACTCGCTCCAAGATTAGTTACCTATACTCCTTATGCTGAAAAATACGAGGAACTTTTGACGTTAAGAGAAGATACTTCAAAGTTAAAGGAGTATATTGAATTTAGAAAAAAAATAGAAGATGAATATATTAGGAGTTATTATGAAACACGATTAAAAGATTTGAATATAGAAGAGTTATTGACTACTTTAGAGAATAAATTTGGAAATAATATAGTTTTACTATGTCATGAGCCTATTGATGAATTTTGTCACAGAAGATTGATAGCAGATTATATTGAACTTGAAACAGGTATATATATTCCTGAAGTAAAAGTAGATAATGATGGAATAGTAAAAAGATTAATTCCAATTAGGTATAAAAACAGGTTAAAACAAGTTATAAATGATAGGAAGTGATAGTAATGAATAACCAACAAAATTTGACAAATATCAACTGGTTGATTACGATTTATTGCAACCCATTAACAAACAACTATAAATAAAGGGATTGAGCGATTTTAGATCTTGCATTTTTTTATGAAAAAACATTAAAATCACCTGAAATTGATAAAAATATAGTGATTTTAACGATATTTGTTATAGGAATTAGAAAGGTGATTACGACATTGCAACCCCTTTACATAATCAATTAAGAATGAAGGTGATAATATTGAAAAAAGAAAATGAAATAACGATAATTAATGAAAATGAGTCAATTGGTGTTGAAAATATTTATCAAGATATACGAAATAAAATAATAACAGCCAGAGAAAAGATGTTTAAACATATTGATAATACAATGACAGAAGTATATTGGTATGTCGGTAAAATAACTTATGAATTATCAGAAAATAGTACAAAGGCAAGTTATGGAAAAAAGATAATTGATGCCTTATCATTCAAATTAACCAAAGAATTTGGAAATGGTTTTTCTTCAGTAAGCATTAGAAGAATGCGAAGATTTTATGAAATGTATCCAATATGGTCGACAGTGTCGACTGAATTATCTTGGGCTCATTTTCAGGAATTAATAAAAATAGATAGAAAAGAAGAAAGAGATTTTTATGAATTAGAATCCATAAAATCTAATTGGGGTTGTAGAGAACTGCGTAGACAAATAAATACTAAATTATATGATAGATATTTAATCTCTCCCGATAAAAATATGATAATTAATGAATCCAAAAAGGGAATTATTGAACGTGAGCCAGAAGAAATATTAAAATCACCATATATATTTGAATTTGCTGGTTTAAAAGAAAATAAAAACTATTTAGAAACAGATTTAGAGAGTGCATTATTATCACACTTAACAGAATTTTTATTAGAACTTGGTAGAGGTTTCTCATTTGTTGCAAGCCAACAAAGAATTAAGATAGGTACAGAGTATTATTATCCAGATTTAATATTTTATAATAGATTAGCAAAGTGCTTTGTAATAATAGATTTAAAAATAGGGAAACTTACTCATCAAGATATAGGACAAATGCAAATGTATGTTAATTACTATAAAAAGACTCAAATGATTGATGGTGAAAATGAGCCTATTGGTATTCTTCTTTGTGCAGATAAGGATGATGCTGTTGTAGAAATGACTTTAGGAGATAGTATAAAAAATGTATTTGCATCTAAATATTTAACATATTTACCGACTAAAGATGAGTTAATAAAAATAATTAAAGATGAAAAGGAACTATATGAATTATCAAAAGAAGAAGGTGAAAAGAATGAGTGAAAATAATGATAAGGGGTTGCATAAAAGCGTAATCAACTGGTACCCTGGACATATGGCAAAAACAAAAAGATTAATTTCAGAAAAGTTAAATCAAATTGATATAGTATATGAAATAATTGATGCGAGAATGCCATATTCATCCAAAATAACAGATATTGATACTTATATCAAAAATAAACCTAGAATTTTAATATTTACCAAAATGGATTTATGCGATCATAATGAAACAAAAAAATGGATGAATTATTATAAAGAACAAGGCTATACTGTAATAGGTGTTGAATTAAATAGTTTAAGTAGTACAAAACCTATCCTAGAAGCAACAAAAAAAATTTTAGAAAATGAAAAATTAAAAAGGGAACAAAAAGGTCTCCAAATGAAAAAAGCACGTGTACTGATTGTGGGAATTCCAAATGTAGGTAAATCTACACTAATCAACCGTTTGGTTGGGAAAAAAGCAGTTACAGTAGGCAATAAACCCGGTGTTACCAAAAATTTAGATTGGATTCGTATCAATGATTCTTTAGAACTATTAGATTCTCCAGGAATCTTATGGCCAAAATTTGAGTCAGATGTAGTTGCCTATAATCTTGCAAGTCTAACCGCCATTAAAGAAGAAGTGCTTCCACTAGATGAAGTGGTTATCTATATATTAGAAATGTTAGAAAAATACTATCCAGAAATATTGAAACAAAGATACGGATTAGAAAAATTACACGAAGATATTGTCGAATCTTTAGAATACATTGGTAAAAAAAGAGGATGTCTCATTCGCGGTGGCGAAGTAGACTATGATAAAGTATATGCAGCTATTCTAAATGATATCAAAGATGGTAATATAAAAGGAATTACATTTGATAGGAAGGAAAATTAAATGAATCAAATAAAAATCTACAATTAGATAATTATTATGTAGAATATTGCATGGCTGAATGTTCTGAAGAAGAAAAAATAAAAGGAGGATTCTATGACCAATGTACTCGCTTTAGCATATCTAGGAGATGCCATTTATGAATGTTATATCAGAGAATATTTACTCAAAAAGAAAATCATAAAAGTCAAAGAATTACAAGAATTAGCCATATCCTATGTGAGTGCTAAAAATCAATGTAAATTTGTAAAACAGATGATTGAAAGCAAATTTTTAAACGAAAAAGAAATGAATATAGTGTTAAGGGCACGTAATCATAAAAGCCATAAAAGCCCAAAACATACAGATGTCGCTACCTATAAATATGCAACAGGATTAGAGGCTCTGATTGGTTATTTATATTTGGAAAAAAACAAAACAAGAATTGATGAAATTATGAAATGGATTACAGGTGAATAATATGTATATATATGGAAAAAATGTTGTAACAGAATATCTTAAAAATCAAAAAAAAATCAAAAAAGCTTATATTTATAAGAATTTCAATGACGAATTTATTCTTTCTGCTATACAAAAACAGAATATTGAAACTAAATTCCTAGAAAAATTTGAATTAGATAAACTTGCAAATGGAATGCATCAAGGTATAATATTAAGTGTACCTGATTATATGTATGCCCCATTAGAGGAATTACTAAAGAAAGAAGATTCTTTTTTAGTAATATTGGATCATTTGGAAGATCCTCATAATTTTGGAGCCATAATCCGTACTTGTGAAGCAGCAGGTGTGGATGGTATTCTTATTCCAAAAGATCGAAGTGTCGATGTAAATTCTACTGTCATCAAGGTTAGTACAGGAGCAATAGACCATATGAAGATTGCCTGTGTAACCAACTTAAATCAGACAATACGAACGCTTAAGGAAAAGGGCTTTTGGATAATTGGAACCGATATGGAAGGAACCGACTATAATCAAATTGATTATACTGGAAAAATTGCAGTAGTCATTGGCAATGAAGGAAATGGAATGAGTCGCTTGGTACAAGAGTCTTGTGATTTCATAGCCAAAATACCAATGCAAGGAACTGTCAATAGTCTAAATGCTTCCGTTGCAGCTGGTATTATTATTTTTGAGGCTATGTTAAAAAGAAAGTAGGTAGATTCTATGAATTATAAAGAATATAATGACTATGAGTTATTGAGCTATATCAGTGAAAATCATGAGGAAGCTAATAATATTCTTTATCAAAAGTATCAACCATTTATTGAAAAATTAGCACATAAATTATATCCATATGTAAAAAGTGCTGGACTAGAAATCAGTGATTTAATTCAAGAAGGCTTACTTGGTTTAATGAGTGCAATCGATCATTTTAAAGAACAAAAAGATACGACTTTTTATACATTTGCAATTACTTGCATCAAACACAAAATGGTTAGTACAGTTGTTGCTACCAAACGTTTGAAAAATAAAATTTTAAATGAATCTATCCCCATTGATGCTGTCACTGATGGTGGAGAAACCTATTCATTAGAATATTTGTTTGGAGATGATACTGCTAATCCTGAAACGGTTTTAATGAGCAATGAATACCAGTCTCATGTGTTAGATCTTGCAAAAGATAAATTAACTGCTTTGGAAAGTATCGTATTTGAATTAAAAATCAGTGGTTTTGAGTATAAAGAAATATCTGAAATATTAGACAAAGAACCAAAAGCCATTGATAATGCTTTACAAAGAATTCGTGGAAAATTAAGGACAATTTTAAATCAAAAAGAAGTTTAATGATAAATCCAAAATTTGGATTTTTTTAATTGTATTTGCAAAAACTCTATGTTATGATAACTATAATAGGAGTGTTGTAGTATGCTAGAATTTATCATAATTAACGATAATGTTCCTTTCCAAAAAAGAATGAAACAATGTATTCAAAATGTAATGAAAAAACAAAATATGATTTGCCAGATTAAAGTTTATGATGACTATATCGAAGAGGCTTATCAAGTAATATCAAAAACCAAAAGTGGTATAAAGGTATATCTTCTTGATATGGAAACCCCATCCATGAAATTGCAAGATTATGTTCGAAAAATCCGGAAATATGATTTTGCAAGCCCAATCATTGGCTTTGGAGATGAACGATTTCTTTTCATTGCTTTGAAATGCCAATTTGTTGATTATATTAATTATTTTTATCCACAATGGGAACATAAATTAAAAGAAAGCTTATCGTTTTGGATTACAAGAGTTGCTAAAAAAGAACACTTACGTTTTACCGAGAACGATATTCAATATGAACTCCATACGCAAGAGATTGCTTTTCTACAAAGATACAAAAAAAAGAAAACCATTATTCAAACCGAATCTTGTAGTTATCTAGTATCCTACACATTAGAAGAGTTAAAGCCAAAATTGCCTTCTTACTTTGTATATGAAAGCCGTACACGTATTAGCAATTTACATAAAACAAAGCTTTTGAATGCAACCATTGTAAACGATAAGCAAACGAAGAAAAAAGAACAACCACAAAAAGGGAAACGTTATTCTCCTTCCATTCATCAAGAAGCTATTTATATGTATTATAATGGAGCAACAGAAGAACAGATTCTTCAAAAATTTGGAATGCATCTAAATACACTACGAATATGGATTGCCAAGGACAAAACAGAAAAATACATGCAAGGAAAGGAAAATCAAAGAATATTACAACAAGAGATCGCAACCTTACATTCTAGAAATATAAAGCTGACTACTGAAAATGAGGTATTAAAAAAAGAAAAAAGAAAAGCAGATGCGAATTGTGAACGATTCCGAAAAGCCGTTCATATATTATCAGAGTCTACGGAGGAATCATGATTGTTAATTTTATTATCTTGTCCATTGGGTATTGGACAATTCTATATTTGATTTCAAGAATTCTAGATGAAAAAATCGTCTATAGTTCCTACAAATTTTGGATTTGTTTTTTGCTTTTTGGAATCATTAGTAGCCTAGATAGTCAAAATATAAACCTTATGTTTCCCCTTAAAATAGGGATGATTTGGATGATATCAAAAGTGTTATGGAAACATAATTTTCATCAAACTGGTGTTGCTGTATTATTTAGTTTTTTTACAAGCATCTTATCTGAAATATTAATATTATCAATTCTGACTTTTTGTTATCCAATGTCATGGAATTCGCACCTCGGATACCTAATTTTAATCAATTTATGTATTGCTATATTTGCGATATTTTTGTTTCATTTTTTATCTCTTGCAAAATTATTTCAAAGAGGATTAGAATATTTTCAGGAAAAAAAGTGGTTTCTCCTTGTTATGATAGGGATTCTCAATTTAAGTATTGTTCAATTTTATTTAATTCATAAAAAGATTTCCTTTTTAAGTCTTGCCTTTTTATTTGTTTCTTGTATTATTTTAATTGAATATATGAAAGAAAAAATGGAAAGTAAAAAGCTTGCTGATGAATATCAAAAATTAATTATCGATGTAGAAACTTTTGAGTATATGCTTTCACAACAGGCGAAAAAAAATAAAGAATATCACAATCAACTTTCTTTTCTCCGAAAAATGCTACAAGAATCAGGAGGCGAAGAATTATCTTATATTGATCATTTATTAAATGAGAAAGACAATTCTTTGAATGCATATTTATTAGAACAAATCCAAAAACTATCCAAAAAGGGCTTAATGGGATTATTTTATTATAAAATAAGTGTGTTGCAAGAAAAACAAGTTCAAACAACCATTAGCATCGATTTCCAAAGAAATGATAAAATACTAGAACTTTTACAAGATAAGGCAATCAGAGAATTATCCTTATGTTTAGGATATATGTTTGACTATAGTACCTATTTATTAGAAAAAGGCCATATCAAACAAGTCAGTATCAATGCCTATCATGATCATAAAAATATTTATTTTGCATTTACACATCCGATTGGTGAAAATAATCTACCATATATAAAATCGAATGAAATCGCACTTATATTAAAAGAAATAACTCATCATAAAAAAGATTATAATCGAAGGGAAGAAATTATTAATGGTGTATATACGCAGACATTAATTCTTCATATTTAATTAGATCAATATTGTACTAGAAAAATTATCTTGAATTACTTCTTAAGAATGGATGATATAAAAAGATTTCTAAATTACTCATCTACCTTTTGGCAATATATAGAAAAAAGAATTGTACCTACAGATGATTGTTTTTTCTATGGCGTAAATATGAAGATGGATACAAATAATTGTTTAGTTGACATGAAAGTATTTGTGCCTGTTATTACAGATCTACAAACCACACTTGTAAATGTTCATGAATTGAAACATGCATACGATTTATATCAGCTTCTTGGAAATCCACTCGATAAAGGGGAGTATGAATATGAAAGGCGTGTGAAAGAGTTGGAAGAAAGCTTTAAAGAAAAATATATGGTAAAAAATATCAACAGGTATTTGAAAAATAGAATAAGTATACATATTCTTTTTTCTTTCTGCTATTTTAGCACTCATGCTTGACAAGTGCTAAAATAGTGTTATAATGAATATAATGATGAAGAAACATCATAAGAAAAGGGAGGGATACTGATGAATCAAAATGTTCAAGAAGAGAATGTCCTTGAAAAATATGGGCGTGACATTACAGAAAGTGTAAAACTTGGTAAAGTAGACCCTGTCATTGGACGTGATGAAGAAGTTAGAAGTATTACAAGAATATTATCTAGAAAAACCAAAAACAATCCTGTTTTGATTGGAGAACCAGGTGTAGGAAAAACAGCGATCGTAGAAGGACTTGCGAGTCGTATTGTCAAAGGAGATGTCCCAAATAGTTTAAAAGGAAAAACCATTTGGGAATTGGATATGGGTGCTTTGATTGCAGGTGCAAAATATCGTGGTGAATTTGAAGAACGCTTGAAAGCTGTTTTAAAAAAAATCAAAGAAAGCGATGGGCAAATCATTCTTTTTATTGATGAAATCCACATGATTGTAGGCAGTGGAGCAGAAGGTGCAATTGATACAAGTAATATGTTAAAACCAATGCTTGCAAGAGGAGAAATCAAAGTTATTGGTGCGACCACTTTAAATGAGTATAGAAAATATATTGAAAAAGATGGCGCTCTTGAACGAAGATTTCAAAGAGTGCAAGTAGGACAGCCAACAGTAATAGACACCATTACCATTTTAAGAGGTCTTAAGTCCAGATTTGAAGTATTTCATGGTGTTAATATCAAAGATAAAGCCTTGATTGCCGCTGCAACACTATCAGACCGCTATATTACAGATCGCTTTTTACCTGATAAAGCAATTGATTTAGTTGATGAAGCTTGTGCCACCATCAAAGTTCAAATGGATTCTGTTCCAACTAATTTGGATATGTTGACAAGAGAAATTATGCAATTGGAAGTAGAATTGGAAGCCATTAAAAAAGACAAAGATGAATTATCCAAAGCAAGGGTGGACGAGTTAAAAGCAACTATTGCAACTTTGAAAGAAAAAGAATCTAAATTAAGAAATGATTGGGAAGCAGAAAAAACAATCAATGAAAGTATTAGTGCAAAAAAAGATGAAATTGAAAAATGCCGTTTTTCATTAGAACAAGCGGAAAATAATTATGATTTAGAAACGGCTGCTAAATTAAGACATGGAACATTGCCCAAACTGGAACATGAACTAGAAGATCTCAAAAGCAAAAATACATCTCAAATTTTAAGTGATGTGGTAGATGAGGAAGATATTGCTGGGATTATTTCCAAATGGACGAATATTCCTATTCAAAAATTAGTAGGTGGAGAAAAAGAAAAATTGATGCATTTGGAAGCACATATGAAAGAACGCGTCAAAGGGCAAGAAGAGGCTTTGAAATTGGTAAGTGAAGCGATTATCAGAGCACGTGCTGGAATCAAAGACCCAAAACGTCCAATTGGATCATTTATTTTCCTAGGACCAACTGGTGTTGGAAAAACAGAAGTTGCAAGAACACTTGCTTATGAATTATTTGATGATGAAAGACATATGGTTAGAATTGATATGAGTGAATATATGGAAGCGCATTCTGTTGCAAGACTAGTAGGAGCGCCTCCTGGATATGTAGGATATGATGAGGGAGGTCAATTAACAGAAGCAGTACGAAGAAACCCTTATAGTATTGTATTATTCGATGAAATTGAAAAAGCGCACCGAGATGTATTCAATATTTTATTACAAATTCTAGATGATGGTAGAATCACCGATTCACAAGGAAGAACGGTTGATTTTAAAAATACCATAATCATTATGACATCTAATTTAGGTAGCCATTATATTTTAGAAAATGAGGAAAATAGTAATACTTTAGTGATGCAAGAATTGAAACAGACATTCAAACCAGAATTTATCAATCGTATCGACGAAATTATTATATTCAATGCATTGACCAAAGAAGTGGTATATGATATCCTGGATAAAATGATGAAAGAAATTGAAGAACGACTACAAGATCAAAAAATCAAAGTTGTATTGACTGATAAAGCACGTGACTTTATTATTGATGCTTCTTATGATGTAGCTTATGGGGCAAGGCCTATAAAACGTTATGTGAGTCGAAATCTAGAGACCTTACTTGCAACATCCATTTTAACAGAACAAATTGGACCAAATACAACTGTTACGATTGATGTTGACAATTCTAAACTTGTTATTCAATCATAAGTAATAAATAACTTGCCAAAAAAACATAAATTTGTTACAATAAAACAGAAAAAGAATCATAGTATAGTTTACAAGTAGAAAAATGAATATTTACGAATTGTAAACGGGGGGGGGGTAATACCCTCTTTTTAGTGGTTGAATGAAAAAAGAATAGGAGATATAGAAATGAAACAAAAAGGATTTACATTAATCGAATTACTTGCGGTCATTGTAATATTAGCTATTATAGCGTTAATCGCAACCCCAATGATAATGGATGTAATAGAAAAAAGTAGAAGAGGTGCAGCCATTGAATCGGTAAATGGAATACTAGATGCAGCAGAAAAATATCAGTTGAATCAAATGATGGATGGACAAGATATCCAAAAAGAAATTGATTTAAGTAGTGATATATTAAGCTACAAAGGAGCCAAACCAGAAAATGGAAAACTAATCATCAATGATGATAATCAAATGCATATCATAGCGAGGTATGGGAATTATTGTATTGAAAAAAGATTTGAAGAAGATAGTCCTAAAGTAGTAGAAA
>CAJUHL010000047.1 GCA_910586425.1 uncultured Bacilli bacterium | reverse complement strand
CAAGAACGCTTACACGGATAGCAAGCATTTCTTTTTCATTGTCTATCTTTAATGCCTCATGCAGATTTCTTGATAAGTCGAGATGTCCTTCAGCTACACGCTGGATATTGACACGGATTTCATTTTCAAGCGTCAATTTAATGTCTGTGACATCATTTTCTAACTTATCAAGTTTTTCAAGCCTTGAAAGAATCAGATCAAGTTTTTCACTGTCTGTCATATTATCACCGCCTTTTTGTTGTGATTGTTTGTATGGCTGGTATTGCTATGTAGATAGTATATCACAACTTAGGTATAAAGTCTATTCAATTATCAATGTGCTTGTGGTGCTTTGTGTAGGATCGTGTTGCTATCCCGACTACCCTTGTTTGGGTAGTTTCGTCGCAATTCTCAGCGACTCCTCAGGGGATTTATTTCACAACTCTTGTACAGAAATAGTAATTGTAACCGTCTTTATACTCTACCTCGTCTGTATCTTTGTTTATTTGACTTGCACCAAATACTTCTTCAATCTCTACGAAAAACCCACCATAACTGACTTTTGGTGTACATTCTAAAAGGCTTTCAGCTTCTTCTTTGTTTTTTGTCATGAAGGTGGCGTATTCATTAGGCAGTACTTTTTTCATGATTTTTGCTATGTCATGCATAACGCCATTGATTGTTTTTGCACTGCTATAACCGTCTATTATGAGTGTTGTTTGCCTATCTATGATATCTATAAATGTTGTCATGATGTTTACCTGCCTTTCGTTGTTGGTGTTTGTATGTTGCTATATACTTCTTTGTTTTGGTGCTTTGTTTTATCTTTAACTTATGTATAGATTATAACACGTAATACCTAGATTGTCAACGTAATACCTAGGTTTTTATAGTAAAATTATGTATAATTATTTTAGGTATTACCTAGTTATTTTTGTGCAGTTTGCTGATTGATTGACAGCTTAGGTAATACGTGCTAAAATGCGATTTAAGACGATTTTAGAAAAGGAATGTATGATATGTCAAATAGAAAGAAACAAAGTGAATATCAGGCAAAATACGATGCTGAGAACATGAAACAATATAGCGTAAAATACCCACTTTGGATATATGAAATGGTTGAAAAAGCTATGTCTGATACTGGAATGAATCGGAATAGATGGACAACTACGGCTATTGTGGAGAAGTTGGAAAGAGATGGATATATTCAGGGGAAAGAGGATTGATAGAAGGATGGTTATGTGGCATTTTGGTATATTAGATAGCATTATGGTATATTTTTGATGGTTATATCGCGATAATGTTGGATAATGTAGAAGTAGCATTATGGTATATAAAAATAGCATTTTGATATATTTGACTTTATGCATCGAACTTGTCAAGTAAAATTACTTGACAGTGTATGTATTAATAGTTAACTGGCGTAAAGCAATTTAGCTTGACAGAATATTTGTTTGCATTCGGTTGCAAAAATGGGCAAAATGTAACTTAAACATACAATAATATTACACTATTACAGTATGTTTGTATGATAGGGGGTATGTTTACATTTTGAAACGTATCAATGATTGTCAGAAAGCCCCTATCTGTTCCATTCACAAATCGACTTGATTTTGGCAAAATTAGTTCGGTGATACGTTCGGTAACCCCTTGATTTTTCTAGCTTTTCAACATTTTTACAATCTTCAAAATTGTCAAAACCACTCTCAAAACTTAAAAAATCCTTGAAAAATCAATATATTATCGAACTTATATCAAAATCTCATTTATAATCAGAAAAAATATATTAATTTCACTTCAAAATCTCATCCAAAAATCTTAAAATATCCAACAAAACCAATGTTTTTATACTTTACTACTCTATTAAAAATACTATCCCACCGAACCTATGTTAAAATATTTTTCAACAATTTTTATATTTAAAAAGAGAATATATCTATAGCATCGCATAAATATAAAATACTAAAGTATAAGTAATTTTATTTAATAAGGCAGGTGAGAAATCATCTGTCTTATTTTTATATCCAATATTCAGAACTCATAAATCTTTTCAATTCAAACATAGAAATAATAAACATCATATATATCACTCTTCCCAACTTCCCAAAATACAAAATTACATCATGTACATATAGGGGGCATATTTTACATATTTTACTATTTACTGGACATGTACTCTCCTACTGGCCCAAAATACAAATTCAAAATTTATAGCATTATCAAAAATCAGAATGTAGAAGCAATAAACAGAAACTCAACCAAGATTTAAAACAAAGGATGTATTGAAATTTGTTGGTTCTGTCTATTAATTCTTGCGTCCCGCTTGATTAATAGAAACATGGGATATATTTATTATGACAAATAGCACAGCTTTACAAGTAACTAATTTTAATTTTTACGGAGATGAACTAATTGCATTGAAATATAATGCAACTAATGAAATCTATACTCCCATTAATCATGCGCTTAGAAATATTGGATTTACAGAAAGACAAATAAGACATAATAGAGACAAATGGATTCAAGATATTGTTGTATCCAAAGGGTGCAAAATTTTGTCATACCGACAAGTAAAGGTAATCAAGATACTTATTGTATTTCAAATCATAAATTACCTTTAGCATTAGCCAAAATAACCATTACACCTAAAATGAAGAAAACCCCAATCAGAATTGGTATCAAAACTTGAACTTTACCAAGATAAATGTGCTGATGTATTAGCATCCGTATTTTTAGACCACAAAGCGACAGAGCAGATTACAATGCAACCAATATTAGACATACTAAATACCTTCACCAAAACAGTAAATGATACTCTCTTATCCTTAAATGAAAGAATGTCAAAATTGGAAGAGTCTCAGGAACAGGTGAAGAAATCCTTACCAAAGAAAAGATTTTCTTACTGTAATTCTAAGATGTTTCCAAAGTATCAATTATTAATGGATTACTTTGAGATACCAACTGGAAAAAATGGAATCTTATATAAAGAACTATATAAAGAATTTCACAATACATATCCAGATATCGAGATAAATCAGATTTTGGATGATTACTGTTATGATAATGGAATTGATAGCTGCTTTACTTTAGACGCTATAGAACATGACAAAACAGTAAGGAATTTATTTGAGAGTATGGTTGATAATTTGTTGAAAAAATATGAATTGCTTTCGGATAATGCAACTGTAAGAGAGAAAACAATATTTGAAGATTAAGCAATAATTTTTAAAGCTTTGGAGAAGTAAATTATATACAGCACAAACATATTAGGAGGAAAAATACCTTGAATAAAAGAAAGCGAAAAAACAATAAAAGTGCATCAATCGTGTTAAATACATTAAAAATTAAATCACCATACATATGTCCTAACTGTGGAGAAAATCATTATGCTTATATATCTAAGAAAGGTAAACAAAAAGGAATAGAATTTGGAGAATATTATTATGAAGGTGGATTATTTAGAGAAGATTATTATGCTAGTTGGTATTACTGTCATTCTTGTGGTTATAAGTGGGAAATAAAAAATAATTAACAACCAACAAAAATCAAAAAGCTTTTAAGAGAGTAATGAATTATGAGCGTATGCGAATAATTCATTACGATAGTAGTCTTTATTTATTATTACAGTCTCTTATTATAAAAAGACGGCTGATTCTGCACACTGTAGTGTGATATACTTTGCCATTTTTTCTTCAAGTATATCACACTGTGATGTGATATACCTAAAAAATCAAACCAAAAGAAAGGAATAAATTTATGAGAATCACAAACAAAAATAACACGAAACTAAGAAAAGAAAAAGTATATGAAAGTGATTCATTCAAAGATGGTCAATTTACTGAAGAAGCATTAAAACAATATGGATTATCTGATAATGAAATCGCCACAATCCTTGAATATCAGGTACTTTTACCGATTTTACAGTCTGATGAAAGTGATGCAAAAGTTAATGCTAGAGATTTACATAAGCAATTAAATAACGGTTGGAAATTTACAGATTGGACTGAAAATCGTATCAAATCTTATCGACTAATAAAAGATGTTGACTATTCTACTATTTCCAGAAAGTACGAAATAGGCGGGTTTACTGAATCTAAAGACATTTTAGACTATATTCTTACTCTTGATTGCGCAAAACAGTTAGCAATGGTTGAACGTACAGATATTGGTGCTTTAGTCAGAAGATATTTCATTATTATAGAAAAATCATTTAAAAATCGTACTAATTGGAATCAGAATCGTAAAAACACTCTCATTAATTGTAAAGAATTGCGTGGAGCTTTAATCACAAAAAGAGAAGAATTACTTAATGGTGTTCCTGAGTGGATTACCAATGGTAACTTATATTCCATCGAGTTTTCATTACTAAACACCTTTATACTTGGAATGTCAGCTACTCAGTATCGCAAGGAACATAATATATCTTCTAATGACCAAATACGGAACTATTTTTCTGAGGATCAGTTGGATGATGTAGAAAGATTAGAAAGATACGATGCACAATTAATCATTTCTCAGGAAATTTACTCCTATGAAGATAGAAAACATATTTTGCAAACAGAGTACAATCGTGTAAAAAATAGAAAAACTAAGTGGGTATAAGAAGGGAGATGCTTTTACATAGAAAATAATAAATCACCAACGGTAGAATTAGAGCTTCCAGCTACTATAAATAGTTTTGTGAAAATTCCCAAAGAAGTAATTTTAGCAAATACTTTACCAGAACACCGAATATCGGCTTTGCTCTATTTTAATTATAACCAAACATGGGAAAATACTGTTCACTACTCTCCTATTTATATGATCCAGTGGTGTAAGTATAAGGCAAACTGGCATAGGGGTACTGAAAAGAATATTTTTACTAGGTTTAGAGATTGTATGGATTGGTATTTTGAAAATGGATACATCACTGATTTTGATAAAGGGAAATATATACAGAATACTTTTCAATCATCTTTGCTAAATATGGAAAAAGTTAATCCAAAAAATAATTTTGGAATTTTATATGACTTTGAAATAGAAGTAATCAATAAGTATCAGTCACCATATAAGCCATTAAATAAAAGTATGCTATTTCTTCTGTTAGCTTATATAAAGGCGTTTACTTGGATCAGAACGAATGAATCATCTGGACATTCAGAAAAATCTAAGAAGAATAAACCAGAAATATTCTATTCACAGTTTCAATCTATGGCTGCTTTTATAGGTAGTGATAGAAAAATGATTGCAAAAGCAACAGAAGTATTAGAAAATCTCGGTTTGATTAAAACACATAGGATGCCAAGATATAAAGATTCTAATGATAAGTGGCACACTGATGATATTATTTATATCTGTCCTTATCGGTATATATGGAGAAATGATCAAATAGTTCAATGTACCAAAGAAGAATATAATTATATGAAAGAATTAGAACATGGAATTCTATTTTTACGAAATCAAAATTATGTAAGTAAAAAATTCTATCAAGATTAATTCTGAAATATAGAAATAAATATTGTAAACACGATCCATTACCACCACTATCCTACCACCTTAAAAGGAGAAAACTATTATGATAACCAACAAAACAAACTCAACAAGTAAAAATTTTATTAAACAGAAAAGGAGAATTTACAGTAACTAATGACAGGAACAACTAACAGATATGGAATTTATGAAGTAGATCACACTAAATTTGGAGGAATTATTTATCCATCTGATTTCAACACCGATTATCGAGGAAAAAATAATACAAACGGATCACAAATAGCAAGTCGTATAGAAACAGATTGGCGAAGAGAAGAAAAACTTTGGAAAAAAGGAAGGAATAATTATGATAAGTAAATCTAGCTACATAAACAACAATGAAGACGATGACACATTTATTGATGATCAAAAATCATCAAACTCAGTCTCAATATCAGAACAGTCTGCAAATATCAATTTCATGAGAGATGAGGATCATGCTACAATTTACACTTCTGATACTACATATATGACGAAGTTAGATAAATTATGCAAGTCAAGCCCAGACATGTACTCTCTCATCGCTGATACTGGCAGAGGAAAAACTTATCGTGTAGAAGATAAAACTCTGATCAGTTTCCGTGCAAAGAAAAGAGAATTATCTGAGGAACAGAAAATTGCTGCTGGAGAACGTATGAGAAAATATCAGGCTAGTAAGCACAGCTGAGATACCGTTATTTGTCAGAAATTCAATGGTGTACATTAGCGTAGAAAATTGTAACACGTTCACTGATAAAAATATCAACGAAAGTAATTAACTTGAAAATTCAAACGTACAACTTAGATTATGGAGGATAACTAAAAATGTTAATAAAAAGAAGCTTAAAAGAACTGATGCAACCAAAATTTAAAGGCAACACACTTATAATTGAACTGTCCGATTTTGGATATGAAAACTACTTTGTAGAATGTGCGTATCGCTTTGATAAACATGAAGATAAATATGCTCTTTCTATGTGGTTAAATCGTAATGATATTGAAGATCGGATGAGATTATCTTCTAAAAAAGTAGATACGCAGTATATCCCAGGAACTAAAGAAACGATTATAGAGAACATTTGTAGGATTGTATGTCAGGCTGCTACTGTTGCCGATGAGGAAACTGGTAAAAAATATTTCGATCATTATGTAGAACGCTATGAATATGAACTTGCATGTTTTGAGCGTGGTAATGAATTGTTTGAACAGGAATGATTAGCGGGATAAATGATAACAAAAAATGATTATAGATATTTTGACAAGGCAAGGCAGACGGCAAGTATATCTGATTATTATAAAACCCACATTGGATGTGTAGCAGTTTATCAGGGTAGTATTATTGGCATCGGATGCAATTGCAATAAAACCCATCCAATACAAAAGAAGTATAACAAATATCGTAAATCGTCTGATTCTATGCTTCCAAAGTTACATGCTGAAATTAGTTGTATTAACTCTATCAAGAACTTGGATATAAATTTTGTAAAAGTAAAGTTATACATATATCGGATTAGGCGAGATCAGCCGTTTGGATTATCTCGCCCATGCCCTTCCTGTATGGCTGCTATTCATGATTTGGGTATCCGTGATATTTACTATGCAACAAATGACGGATATGTATATGAACGATTAGGGAAATACAAGCAGGAGGTGTTGCGTAATTGTGTGAGATTTGTAAGCAAACGCCTTGTTTGATAGCTTGTCCTAATTATATACCACCAAGAGCTTCACACTACTGTTCTTCCTGTGGAGAAGGTATATACGATGGAGAAGAATATATTGAAAACCAAAATGGTGAGTATAGGCACTATGAATGTTTTTATGGAATGAAGGACTTATTAGAATGGCTTGGATATAATATTAAAACTATGGAGGGTACATGTGAGTAAACTTACAAGAAGTATTAAATGGTTGCTTGGTATATATGAAACTGGCTATGAATATTGGATCAGTACTAAAAAAATTAAAGTCAATCCAAAATGGAGAAAAACAAGGATCGGCAAAGTGAAATTCAAAAAGAAATTACAATATTGGTATCGCACTGGAGAATTTGAATCAAAGATTATTTTAGATAGAGAATTTAATTTATTAGATGGATATTCATCTGTTCGTATTGCTGAAATCAAAGGGATTGATAAGGTTCCTGTATATTTTGTGGACTAAATAGAGATTTCATTGGTTATAATTTATATTTTTTGATGAAACAAAGGAGGATAAATGGCTGGTATTAGCGTGCCTCAATATGAGATTTTTAAAATAGGAACTAATAAACTTAAATATTATAACTGGGATTTGAAAATTACAAAAAAGGAAGCATTTAAGTATCAAGAATTGGTGTCATTATTTGAAGCACAGGAATTTCGTATAATGGCAAATAAGATTTTAAAAAAGAATATTGAAGAAGTTGATTTTTCAAAAATCTTTATGCAAGTAGTTATAGATAAAAAATCAGATTTTGGTCGGGCTACTTGTAATAAAGGTGTAACTGTAAATGGAATTAATTATCTAAGATTTGTTGGTACTACTGGTGGATTAAAAAATAACACTCTTCTATTTTGTAATTCACAATATATTAACGAGTTAAATGAACTTTGTGAGTGTAAAAGAAATAAAACCGTTCCACTTATACCTGCTAAATACGAAGCATATAAAGCATTGACATGTTCAGCTTCCCAGCCCATATGTATACCAACTGGTATTTTAGTTGTGAAAGATTGTATTACACAATATTTTGCTGATGTAATATCTTTAGATGATGGAAAAGATTCTGATGAACCAATTATGGAAACAGTATTACATAAACAATTAGAGAATACTGTATCAGATGGATTTAATTTATGTACCATTGATTATATGAAACGAGTATCTGAATTTTTAGGATTGGATTATATACCAAGTGGTATTTGTTTAAGAAATGCCTGGTTAAAGGGAATGCTTTATCCTTTTCCAATAGTTGAATTTGTTGAACAATTTAATGATGGAAATTATTTTATAGAGGATATATGGGGAAACATCCAGGACATTCGAAAGTGCGAAATGATTATAACTGAATCTTCTCTGAAGCTATGGATGGCTTATGACAGTGTTGAAAGTTATGAAAACGCTTATAAAGAATGTGGATATGGATTTTCGGTCACAAAGATTTCTCCTCGTGTATTGGAAGATCAGCGAGAACTTAATTATCAATATCTACAATCCTATGAATTTACAGATGAAGATATAGAAGAACTTTGTACGCCAACAATAAACTATTTGAAGGATGCCATGTGTGGTGACTACTCTTCTACTATAAAGTTTTTAGGAATTACAGAGAATACGGATATTAATTCGTGGCAGCGAGCATTATATACAAGCGAATATATGTTGGGTGATCCATATGTAATTGATTCAGTACATAGATTTATAAAAAAGAAAATGAACGATGCTAAAATTGGTAAATTGTTTGTACAAGGTAATTATCAAATTGCCAGTGGTGATCCGTTTGCATTAATGCAATCTATTTGTGGATTAAAAGTCACAGGTTTGCTTAAAGCTGGTGAATGTTATTCTAAATTTTGGATTGATAAAGCCGAAAATGATGTTGTTGTATTTAGAAGTCCGATGACAAGTCACAATAACATTCGTAAATGTATAATAAATAATTCTGACGAGTGTCAACGTTGGTATCAGTACATGGATACTATTATGATTATAAATGCTTGGGATTCATTTTGTATGGCAGAAAATGGATGTGACTGGGACAGTGATATTTTATTTTCTACCAATAACGATGTATTGAAAAGGCGCTATAAAGAACTTCCTGCTATTGAATGTGTACAACGCAATACTTCTAAAATTATTATTACAGAAAGAGATGTTAAAAAGACAAATAAAAATGGGATGGGTAATCAGGTTGGTACTATTACAAACTATGTAACTTCCATGATGGAAGTACAATCTCATTTTAAAAAGACTTCTAAAGAGTATAAAGAATTGGAATATAGAATTGGATGTGGTCAGCTTTATCAGCAGGCAGAATTAGACAAAATCAAGGGAATTGTTGCTACTCCCATGCCTAGTCGTTGGTACAATATGCGAGCCTGTGCAGATGATAGATATTTACAATCAATATGTGCATATCGAAAACCATATTTCATGATTTATATTTATGAGGAAATTAGAGGTGTTTATAAGAAGTATATAAAAGAAAGTAATGATAAATGCCAAGCAATATATAATTGTTCTATTCAAGATTTATATACCAATGCTAATGCCTTGTCCGATGAGCAGAAAGAGTTTTTATTTTGGTATGAATTTAAAATACCTGTTGGTATTGGTGCTTGTTCTATGAATAAAATATGCAGATATGTTGAAAATCAATTGGATGGATATAAATCTCAGTTACATAGAAACTCATCGTTTGATTACAATATTTTAAAAACAAAAAGACGTTGCACAGAAGAACACAGACATGCACTTAAAGAATTGGAACAATATTATTGTGAATGTGTAAGAGAATATAAAAAACAGAAACATTATGATAAAGGAGATTCTAATAAAAACAGACATTTTTTATACACAAAATTTAATCAAGAAGCAAAAGAAATATGTCCTAACAATGAAGAACGTTTAAATATCATTTTGGATATTACTTATGGAACTAAAGGAAACAAACAATTTTGTTGGGATTGCATTGGTCAAGATATTATCAAACGATTGGAGGAGTTAAACACTGTATATACTGAATGAAAAAGAATATATAAGAAACATTTTGGCTTCTAAAAAGAAGCCAGATGATTTGCCTATGGGGTATTTTATAACACTTATTGCTAAATATTATTTTTCTGATGAATTGAATGCTGAACAACTATCTAATATTGTTAAAGAAAAAATATTGGAATTTGATTTAGATAATTATCAGGAATATAAGTATCATATTAAAATCCTAAATACTTGTGAAGATTTATCTGATTATTCTATTGACAGAACATTTAAAGAAATAGAATACATCCCTATATATGAAAAAGAGTTAAAATCTATCAGTGCATTACCTACCGATAAACAAAAGAAATTAATGTTTACATTTTTTGCAGTTGCGAGATATATGGATTGCGATGGCTGGATCAATAAAAAAACTTCAAAAGATATTTTAGAAGTATTTAAACTTGCAAATGTTACTCTTACATCAGATAAACGAAATGAGTTATTACATGAATTATATATCAACGATTATATTTCTTTTGGGAAGAAAGTAAATAATCTAAATATTAGAGTAAAACTAGATGATTTTGGAGAAATAGTATACAAGATAAAGGAGTTTAATAATCTTGGTAATCAATACATTGGCAATTTTAAAAGTGAATACAAACAATGTAAAAAGTGTGGAAAAATAATTAGAATTACTGGTACAAACAATCAATATTGCAAAAAATGTATAAAAGAAAAACAGCTAGAATGGCAACGAAAAAGTATGAAAAAAATAAGAGAAACTAGAAAGTGTGAAGTTTCTTAAAGTCTAAAATATCCCCCATTTTAGGGCTTTTGAAACACTTTTCTTGAAAAAATGTTAATTTCTTTTAATGGTATATAATAATCAATAAAATTATCTTCTATGGTTATTGAGCAACAAATATTATGTTACCTAAAAACATTTGATTGATGGTTAGATGGGTTTTCAATTATCCTAAATTGTATTTCGTCTAACATACGGCTATAAGTTAGTTGGTGTGATATTGTATGAAAAACTTGTGAAACGTGATAGAAACCAGTTCAGTTCACCAAGCGAGACTGCACGGATTCACTTACTTTGGAAGTAAATTCGAGTGATCGTTAGGGATTATAAAGGCGTTTATAATGAGTGCATTTCTTATACAGGTGACGGTGCTGCTATTCTAGCGGTATCGTCATTTCTTCTTTTGTGGAGACTTAGCTCAGTACGGCAAGAGCGTCACAGTGAGAAGATGAAGGTCACAGGTTCAAATCCTGTAGTTTCCAATTATTTTGTTTATTTTTTGAAAATAAACCTCCGTTGCATGGCTCACCGTAAACAGCCCAACAATTTGTAAAATAAGAAAGTAGGATTGTCTATGGAAAAATATCGTGGATATAGAATAGAACAAACCGAAACTGGATTTAGAATTACTTTAGATGATGGAAGTGACAAACATACACATATAAAATCAAAATCATTCTGTAAAAGATTAATTGATTATGTAGCAGATAATAAAATTCCAACTAAAGTAAGCAATTATATTTTAGAGAGTTGTATTCGACTTTCTACCAATGAAAATTATATACAGAAAATATCTAAACTTATTGAAACAAGAAAAGCAAAAGATAAGCAATATTATTTAAATCCTCACAAGAAACGGTTTTGAGGATTATTTTTATTAAAACATATGAAAGGAAGATTTTAAATGGCAAAATTAGATAATACACATCAAACAATTGAAAATATTGTAGGTGCAAGAGTTGAGGAAATCAACGGTGAATTAGTTTTAGTGAATGAGGAAGCATTTGATGCTCCTATTAGTATTGTAAATATGTTTAAACAGTATGTTGGACAGGCT
>CAJUHL010000046.1 GCA_910586425.1 uncultured Bacilli bacterium | reverse complement strand
ATTACGGATTTTAATAATCCTATCTTTTCAATAAGAGATGATACGCCAATACCTGTATCTGCCAGACCTTTTACAAAAGATGAACTGAATGCTTCGTCTCCAATCTTTTCCCATGTAGCTGATAATTCACCCAGTTTACCAGATAATGACTGTGCATATTTCTCCTGATTGACAAGGGTGACATTATCAGCATTATACGCCCGTTCCGCCATCTCCTGATAATCACCATATGCCTTTATCATCATCTTGAATACGTTGGTCTGCCTTGTACTTGCAACCTCATAAGCGATATTGCTTAAATCCACATCTGACAGGGAATCGACCTTTTCATAAAGTTCACCCATGATTTCATCAAAACTCTTAAATGTCTCTAAATCAGAGCGGACTTCTATTCCGACACGTCTAAGTGCTTTTTCAGCATTGGACAAATCATCTTCTGTGACTTCCCCGTTTGCAAGCGCGGTAGTTGATGCTTTGGTTGTACGCACGAACATAGTTCTCATCGAACGTCCAAGTTCACCACCGCTCTGACGTGTCTTTGCAATTAAGGTACCTAACAAAGCTGTATAATTCTCAAGGTCATATCCGGCATCCTTCGCAGTGCTGCCGCTTGCTTTTATGCCTTCCGAGAGTTCTTTTACACCATTTGCAAAGTCATACGGCATAGACATACTTACTGTCTGCATAACATCAGATATATGCATCAGCTTATCTTCTGCAAGGTCAAACTGCTCCATTACGCCTTGTAAAATGTCAACTGTCTGGTTTGTATCCATGCCTGTAACATTGCTCATCATAATGGTAGGTTTTGATTTTTCTATGATACTTTCAGCGGTTTCTGTCGCATTAGCATAGGTTTTAACAGCATCTAATACCTTAGAAACTGATGTATGCAGATCTTTAGCTGCCTGTAATGAAGATTCACCTATCTGCTTTAACTGAGATTCGGTTACATCCATCGTATAAGCTATATTGGTAAGCGCATCATCAAGCTCATGGACATTTCCCACCATTTCTTTGATTTTACGGATTGCAGTCATCATAATATAGGTTGTGCTTGTCCAATATGATAAAAACGAAAAATTCTTCTTAAATGAAGCAAACAGAGAGTTTGTAGACTTTTCAGCCTTTGACTGTTCAGCAGTAACACGTTTTGTTGCTGAAACTACATCTGACATTAGCTTCTGATATTCTTTTGCCCAGCTTCCATCTGCAAGGGGCACTTTCCCACCTGAAGCATCCATTTCAGTTTTTAATTTCATGTATCTTGATGTTAAATCATCTACAGAAATACCTGTCAGGGCTGACTTGTTTTGAAGTCCTGCCATATTTGTTTCTAATGACTTGAGCATAGTCGGCATATCTCTCATGTTATTTAATGCCTGGGTAATCGGATCAAGTGATGATGACTGCGATTTTAAGCTCTGCACACCCATCTTTGCCGCATTTTCAAGCTGGTTAAAAGCAAGTTTCAAATCAATAACAGTACCAATTCCATTCTTGAAGTTATTGAATACAGTCTCAAAACCAGAATAATCTATATTTGCTTTAGAATATCTTGTCTTAAAGTCATTTAATTTTGTCTGATAGTCTGTAATGACTTTCTCCATTTTCTGAACCTGTTTTATTGCTGTAGAATTATTCAATTCTGCGCCAATATTTTTAAATACGTAGAATGGATCACCTTTTGTACCGATATTTTCTAAAGCATACCGCAGTGTCTCTACTTCACCGCTTGCACGTCTGACATTTACAGCGAAAGAGGATAGTTCATTTGCCCTGTTGAATTTTTCAGATACAGAAATGAGTGTATTCTCATCCTGCAAGAGCTGTTTAAAATACTGAGATGCTTCCCTTGCTGCATTATTTGTATTATCAAATACAGCCACATTCGCACCAGACTTAATAAGAGATTCATTTGCAATCAATTTTTGCTGAATATCTGCGGTCTGTTTAAATGCCTGCTGCTTTCTTTCTTCATTCTGAATAATAGTATTTGTACTGGAAACAGTATTTTGCCTGATCTCTGTTTCCTGTTCCCTTAACAGGTTTAATTTATTTGCTGTTTCTTCGAGACTGTTCATATATCCCATACAAATCTTGGATACATCATTTCTTTGTACAGGCTGTAAATTATTTTCACCATACAGTGCTTCTTTTGCAGTTTTGAGATGCCCTACAATAGCATTTATCTGATCTCCAAAAGTAATAAAATTCTGTAAATTAGGTGATATATTGCACAGTTCACTCCAGACAGTATCCAAGTCTACAGCATTCTTTTTCGATGTTGTAAATGTTACATTCAGACTGCGCATCTGGTTATTCAGTTCACGGACACTCATTCCTGTATTCTGGAAAAGTTCTGACTTATTGTTGACAAATATCTTTTTACCTTCGAACTGTTTTAGTATATCCAGTGATTCCTGAAATGGTACTAAATCTCTTGATCTGCCAAACTTATTCAAGGCAATATAAAGAGAATCAATTTTATTTATGATGTTTTCCCAAGAAGTGTCTGAACCTGTTTTAATTACTTCCTTTGATAGTGCATTGATTTCTTTTGTAAGACTGCGCACCTGTTCCAAAACCGAACTGTCAATATCAGAGCGGTTTAAATTAAAAGTTCTTGATAGTTCAGAAAATGAAAGCTTGTTTCCACTAAATTCCTTTATTACATTATAGATACTATTCTTTATATTTCCCAAACTAGCCATCAGACCTTTATTGATGCCTGAACCTATCTGTTGTCCAGTCTTTTCAATCTGCCCGCTGTTGAGGTTGATATTTGCAAAAGTTATACTCTGATTTGTAGCTTTTTCAATCTGCCGTTTTAAGTTTAATATTGTTTTCGGATCAAGTTCAGCTTTCAATTTAAGAGTATCAAGATGATTTTGCAAAGTTACTATGTCAGAATTAATAAGTCCTTTTGACTTCGCCTCGTCTAATTTGGCTTGAAGTAATATTAGAAATTCGTTCAATAATATGTCTCCTTTTCTTCTTTGTACATATTTTTCAGTTCCAACTTTGTTTCATATTCAATTTTCAATAACGCATTCTACATTTACAGTTCCATATTCAGTTTTTTCTTTACAAACTCCACACAACCATGTTAAACTATTGACCATACAATTATCATGTTGATTTTGTACGCTCAAACCAAAAAACACGATTTTTTGCATTTTTTCTTTAAAATATACAGTTTTTTATGATTTTTTTGCTATTTTAGGGTTATTTTTGATTACTTTTTGATTTACTGATTACTATTGATTTACTAAGATTATTTTACATATACTATATTTACTAATTACAACTGACTACTTCGCATATACTTCATCAAGATATGCTTTGATGCGTCCACACATTTCTTCTGAAGGTTCTATCTCATTCCGCATCCACGTATAATAATATGTAGTACTCATTTGAACCTTTCTACAGAACACACTTAGCTTTGCTCCTGTGTCAGTCATAAAACTTTTAACTCTTTCTTTTAAATCCATAAAATTCCTCTCTTTCTTTTATTAATCATAAAATCCTTTGCAAAAATGAACAATAAAAATATAAAAAATGGCACTTTTCTAACAATGTCTTTTAGTGATATCATGCAATTCATTTGTAAACAAATATTCCTCTGTACTTATTTGATAAACTATGGTAAAATTACACATATTACTTACAGAGGAGGATTTTACATATGCAAACTTTTTGTCCATTTATAAATGGTAATTGTATCACAGAATGTGTTTTTAATAATGGTTGCTTCGATGAAGGTGATCCTGAAAATTGTAACTTTATGGATGCAATAAGAAACATTCAATCTGACGGTTTTGTTGAACGTACCCCAAAAGATTATTTAGAGGGCATTGAAGATAAATTACAAAACATAAAATCAAATACAGGTAGCGATCAAACAGAATCATATGAAATTAAAAATGAATTAGAAGATATTTCACGCAAGCTTGATCAAATCATGAAGAAGCTTTAACTTCTTGTTTGCTTAATTCTTTTGATGTTGCATATAAAATATCTTTTGCATCAGTGATTGTTAATTTGTTAGCCGCAAGTATATCAATGACATCATTTATAATTTCTTGTTTTGTTTTTGACTGCTGTTCATTTTGAATAGCAGTTTCTTTATTTTGATCATTCATATTGGTTGTTCCTTTCTTAAAAGCATATATTACATATATAGGTGTATATTAACCAAGGCAATAATCCAGCAGAGGTTGTGGAGTCCTCCGCTGGATGACCTATAACATATAGTGGAGTTTTTATACATTATAGGATTTTGCATTGTTGTGTGATTACGCCTTATTGGAGTCAGCGCAATTGCCCAGCTTGGGAGAACTGGACTAATACTCCGTTTTGGGATACGGAGAATGACTGATATGGTTTTGAGGCACATACCAGCCTTGAATATGGATGAAATTTATAGGAACTGTAAATATTACAGTAATTACCGTCTGACGCGGGAGGTTTTGTCTGCCGATTGGACTTTTCCACACCCCAACCAACATCTCTCGCGCCGCATAGTAAGATATTTAACAATGAATGCTCTCCACATCCACGTTTTATAATAAACACACCTTTTAGGTGTATTATTACCTTAAATATTATGGTATTATCACTTTATCAAGATATTCTTCCAGTCTGGATGCATCAGATTCGCATAGACAAACATACCCGTTTTTAAATCGTGACAATATATCCATTGAAATCTCAGTCTTAGATGCTATTGCCTTTGCAACAAGACCTTTTGAAGTTATTACCTTTAACTTTTCCCGTAGTTCTTTCTGATCCTGGTTCATGTTATCTCCCTTCAATATACTTTATAGAATCTTTGTATAGAGCTTACTCCCTTCCCTATTCAATGTTGACAGTTTTATTTCCTTGTCCACAAAGTCAGTATTTTCAAGGCTTTGCGGACATGTTTCAATAAATCAGAAAGTCTGGAGATTTTATGCACTGTATTTACTGTTATTTCTCCTACGATTCTCCCTGCTACAATTATCACTACAGGTTATTGCACTTCCTGCCTTGATAAATTCCCTTCCACATATGACACACTTGTCAATCTTACGTTCGCCATTATTTTTATAGAAATCTATCAACGGATTTCTTTGAATGACATCATATGCCGGATTCAAAACATCAAACTTGGGTACATTGACTTCAATCTCATAATAATTGCGTGATACTGTTGTAAGTGATATATATTTCTTCTTTTCCAAGCGCACCAATCCCTTTCTGCACACACATACCCCATCACCCAGCCATTTATCTATCGTATTACAAGTAATCTGTTTCTTTTGATTGAGGTATATCCTTGCCTTACTATCATACCGCTTTTGCAATGCAAACAGTATATAAAGAAGTTCCCTGTCAAGACTGCATCCACGCCTATGTTCCAAACTGTCCAGCCATTCTATTTCTTCCTTATATATAGTGATGGGCTTATCTGTAATGCTTTTAAGAATCTCTACTGCCCTATTCTCTATCTGTTCCAGCTCATTTCTGTCTGTCCTATAATGCATTCTGCGTTGTTTTACATTTCCAAGGCATAAATTATTACATATGTTCGTGTACACCAGATCACCAAAACAATTCCACAAAATGTTTTTACTCCTATTTTCATTTTCTCTTTGCAGATACTCCATATCAAGCAGATATTCAACAGCTTCTTCCCTGTTATCAAATATATTCATGATAAGTTTCTCACACATATGGTAAAATATATCATATTTACTGATCTTCTCTTCCCACCATTTAGACTTACTCATTTCTTTAATTGATTCATTTATGCCTGAAACTAAGCTGCGTTCTTTTATCTTTAGTTTAAACATAACCTTTTCTAATTCCCTATACTTCTCTGCATCTATTTTAACAGGGTTTTCATTGTTAAACAGCACAGACGGATTAAACCGTTTCCCTGAATCCTTCCATGCATAATTTTTATTTCCTGTCTTTTTATGGATATACCTGCATATCCTGTCCGCATTACTGTTACCCTGTTCTTTACATGATTTCTTACTTTTACCCTTTGCATATATGAAAAAGTACGGACTGTCCTCTGCTTTTAGAGCATTATACTTTGTCTCATATATTCCAAGTTTTACAATATCCTGTGTTTTGGGATAATCTATAGACAGGTTATTATAACAGCACATAAATTTATTAAATTCCGTATCTGTATCAGGGTTATTATAATTCTTAGTCATCACATTCGAAATATCACCAATTTGCGTATTTTCCATACATGATACTATTGCCTGATAGATCGCATCATTATTTATCTCTGACTTTACAGCATCAAACGGAATATAATAAAGTGGTACTATATCATCTGGAACACATTCAATGATGGTCTTATTTGGAGTCAGTAACACCTCATCACCATCTACATCAAACATCAATAACCTGCACAACAAGTCATGACTGCTCACTATTGTGTCATAATCATTAAACCACTCTTTGCACTTTTCTAATGTGTCTCCTTTGACAAGTTTTCGCATACCATGCTCTATGTATAAATGCGGACTCCTGAGACAATCCACGACATCATATGCCTTATCATTGAAAAAGCTGTTATACACATAATTGCGCGGAATAATACCTACTGGATTTTCAATTCCGCAAAACAACCATGTACAAAATGCAAATAGATCAGGACATATGTAACTATATAAAGAATCCTTCAATATCAGCTTATTTCCTCTTGCATCATCCCTTTCACTTTGGAATTTGCTTTCTAGCCTGCTTTGAATAAATTCATCATACACAAGACTTTTGCACTGCATTAATGCCAACGTTATATAGTCATCATCTTTACTCGCAATTTTTATCATTGTATCCAAATCAGTCTTCATTTTGTCCAAATATTCTATAGTATCTGCACACAATTCCACAATCTTTTCATCCGTAAGTTTTTCTGATGATAAAGTCTGTATGAACTGGTAGCTTGTCTTTGCATACCCTTTCGGCTCTGTATCGGCAAACTTATTTATTGCAATGCGCATATCGTTCTTATGAAACGCCTCTTTGTATTCTTCCCATGAGTTGTAATATCTCCACATTTTCAACTGTGACGCTGTAAAAATAAACTGTATATCCTCTTTTATAATATTGTGTTCATATCCCCATGCATCATGTATTATCGGACTTGGTTTTATACCCTCAACCTTATCTAACATCAGGAATTTTCGGAAATTAAAAGGAAATATCGCACCCTTTAAATGTCCGCATCTGATCTGTGCTGATGCTGGCAGCAGTCCTGGAAGAAACATTCCTGCCCCATCTGTCTGAGGTATCTCAACATTCTCTGTCCTGCGTTCAATACCTGTAAATTCATGATTGATATGATCAATGCCAATAGCTTCGACTTCCTCATTAATTATTGTCTTAAAATCGGGAACCACAAGACATTTATCTATATCAATGTTATATTTCTCTGGATCAATTGAAGCAGACAGCGGAAGTCCCTTATATGCTAAATATTTCCCACTATTACATCCTTCTTTTTCATTGATGATATCATCTGTCAGACCACACATAAATTTTCCATGATTCTTGTTGTAAAAGTCCTCTTCCAGTAAAACAAATTCACCGTTTTTCATCTGATTAGTAGTAGAAGAATAGAAAACATACTTTTTATCATCAATGAGCAATCCTCTATCAAGTATCTGTTTGAATATCAATGTCTGATTAGCGATCTTCATATATACGACTTCCGTGATAAGCGGAAAATCATCTAATGAATTTTCGGTATATCGCACCATTTCATTTTCAAACATTGCTATCTGATTGTTTATATTTTCTGTTTCAGTCTCTTCAATTGGTTTTCCGTCCTTATACTCATAGGCATACAATTTCTTTCTGTCAATTTTTCTTATGCCCTCATATGATGCAATTTTATCATCCCTTATTTTCTTTAATAATGCCTTATCCTTTGGATTTGCTTTCTTATATGACTCATTTAATGCGCGCTCCTCATCAGTGAATGTGTCAAATGTACTAAGCTTATAAATTCTCACCCTTCTTAATTTGTTCGTTTTTTTACCCATAATCAATATCCCTCCACAATAAAACTAAAAAATCATCACAACAATGCTCCACTATACTATTCTCTTTTCAATTCCACATTCATTTCACTTTTTTCAATTTATTCAATCAGCGCGCTGTTTTGCTTCAAGTATGACAAGGCAAATCGGAACATACTTGTGATGTGGTGATTGGTATTAGCCGAATTTGGCTTGTCCTATGATACAAATTCAATTCAGTTTACCATCTTCCAGATACTTTTTTATTTCTTTATTAGTTGCATATTTAAATATAAAACGTTCTCTATATAATAATTTTTCATTTTTCTTTTTGAGATGCCTATATATAGCAGAATAAGCAGTGTTATCATTTTCTGTGACATGAAACTTACTAAATAATGCCTTACTTGCTTGACTTATAGAAGAATAAAAATATGTAGATCGATTATTTTCTATGTCAATCATTTTAATTGCTATCATTTTTTTATCATCCGCAATTTGAAAGGTAGGAATCTGGTTTAATAGCTTTATTTTCCAATCAGGAAAATGTGGTCTTTTTGCAGCTCGTTCATTATTTAATAAGAAATTACCAAGATGCCTTTCATTCTCATCGTCACTATACCTACTAGGTCTTATTTTTTTCTCATTATAAAAAGCAATACATTGGTTCACATTTCTAATAAATTCACTATTTAATTTTTCCCAACAAAAATTTAACGAATCCAACTGTTTGATCCTTTCAGGTGTCAATTTTATTAAATAATTTCCTTTTCTAGTTCTGGCTTTACATACATTCTGACACCAATATCCCAATTTTATTTCTACACCATCTACAGTTTCTATATGATTATAAATTACATCACAGTCTCCTTCTCTCTCCTTATACTGTTTCAATGCCTTAATATACAAATCCCAGCTTCCAATCAACCTCCCCTCAATCTTCCTAAATCCACTAACAACATCCATAAATTCATCCATCACAATAAACTCATCAACATTAAAACCAACCTCATAATCCTTACCTTCTTTTTCATATTCTTCTTTTCGTTTTTCAATCTCTCCCCTTAATTCATTTGGAAAATTGTCAACAGCATCAGAAATAAACTGGCTGTTCGCAACCAGATCAAATATCAAAGGTATCGTTTTCTTACCACAAGAGAATGCCCGTCCAATCATCTGAAAATAAAGATTTGGACTCATAGTCTCCCTAAGCATGATCACTCCATCAATATCACCGTGGATTCCTTCAGCAATCATATTAACGCTTAGGCAAGCCTTAATTATTCCATCCTCTGTATCTTCTTTAAATGCCTGAAACTCTTTGTCCTTATCAACATTCTTACTATGTACCTCATACATTCGTACAGAAAAACCAGCATCAGTAAACCACTTTTCTATTACTGGTTTCATGTTTCTTAAATGTGTAGTGTCCTTCAAGAATACAACGAACTTCTCATTACCACTTACAACATATTTCTTGATGATCTCACTCACACCATTTGCTTTATCCAAATTCTGTTTTAATACTTTTACCTGTTCTAATAGCTCTTCTTTCTCTTCATCACTGTTGCAACTTTTCGCAATCTTTTTATTTAGGCTCTCTGTGTCCTTTTCAAATGAATAGACACCGCAAACGTATCTAGCCATAGGAAGGATGCCATCAAGGATCGCCTGAGACAGACTCATATCACAAGCCAAATTACCATTAAACAACTCTTCAACCACGTTTCTACATCTATCAAGATAACGAATAGGAGTCGCTGACAATCCTAATACTTTTGCATTCGGATACATTTCTAACAAAACATTGATACCCTTTGACCATTCCTTAGCTAAAGCCCTATGCATTTCATCCAATAAAATGTAATCTGCCTGTAAAGCTTTCATTGTCTCCTCATTCATATTAGGCATGTTACAATAGATATTGAAATTAATCCTTTTCAATGACTCTTCATCCAGCTTTGATCTAAACTGATCATTGATTTTATGACTTGTAGACAAAACAAAAAATCTACTATTCGGATTATCTTCGATCAGTTTTGCCATTAACAGACTCTTGCCGCTTCCTGTCGGCTGTACAACTGCCACTCGCTGAATGCCTTCATTATACATATGACAAATATTCTCATACGTCTCTTGATTGTGTTTCAATAAATCAACTCCCATTACTTTCATCCTCCTTAATCAACAACTAAATTTATTTTTGTTCCTACTACATACTTCTCCATTCAATTTCAAATTTTTATGAATTTTTCAAAATTTAGGGAAAAACCTATTAAAACTTTTTATTTTTGAGTACAAAAAACACAACCTATAGCAATTTAATTTTTGAAACTACTAAAAGCTCATATATTTTGTATTCTGTTTTAATGTTGGAAACTAAGAATATTTGTTTTGATGGCGAGAGTAAAAAAATACCAGCTACCATTTTATATTTGATAGCTGGTATTATTATATCTTCTCTATTTTTAATAATAAAAATTCGATTTTTACAATTAACAAAGCCAATTTCTCAATTAATGAATTACATAATAAGTATATTTTCATAACCACCCTTGAGATATTGTACGCACTACCAACGGACATACCACTTGAACTTCCCATTAAAAGCCAACCACTTACTAACAATATACAAAAAGCCAATAATATTATTGCGGCACCTTCAACAATCATTGCAATAGCTGCTCCTATCTTCACCGCCATTATTAGAAACGCTATTGAAACCAACAAAGAATTATGTTCCTTTCTATCAGATAATATGTTAAGATCATACTTTTTTATCTGGCTTTTAATTATACAATACGCTACTTTATTTTCCTTTAAGAAGCAACTCATAATTATACTTATTACTCCCATAATTATCCCTACTCCAGCATAATACGATCCAGCAAAAAACATTGTCAACATAATATTTATTCCAATTACTATATATTTTAAAACATTTTTTATATAACTCAAGATGTAATCTCCTTTTTCATTTGTGATAATACGATGTCTATACAGTATATCAAATTCCTTTAGTCTTTTTACTTTTATCTACGCTTTCATATATTGAATTCCCACAAAAAAATTACAAAGATTAGTACTCAAAGAGATTATATATTATCAATCTCTTCAAAAAATTGTTCTCTATAATAATCCCATGCAGAAGAATCAACGGAATTAAGTTGTAAAAAACTAATTATATTATCCTTAAATTCTCCCATTGCAGAAATTCTATTATATTTATCATCTAACCTAAAACTAATATCTCTTGAATTAATTGCACCCTCTATATCTTTGAAATTAAATCCTGGAAGTAAAATAGATTGATATTGTTTCTGCAAAACCCACGCAGCTCCCATTTCATTAAGACATGCAACACTTTCATAAAAGTTTTGAGATAGCATAAATATCACAAATAAGTTATTATTATTAAATTCTGATCTTAAATAATCAAATATATCCCCACTTCCTTGTTTAATCTTAAATCCTGGAATAGAGCTACAAAACAATGTATTACTGTTTAATCCGATTCGGTTCAATAAACCAACAAACTTTTCTACAATCTTTTTATCCTTTTCCGCGTGACTTATAAATACCTTATTAGGTTTTGGAGGATGCAATTTTCTCTCCTTATCCTCATATCCATCCACTATAACATCCATTGCATCTCTTATAACCCTTAAATCATTGGAATTATATTTTTTGCTGGATAATATCTCTTTTGTATAGTTTCTAATTATTGTACATTCATTTGGGTATATATAGTCAAAGCGTTGTACAAATAGAGGAGAGATTAACTCAAATTCTTTCCATCCATCAGATAGAAATCTTCTTCCTACATCTCGCATAAGGTCTAATATTTTTCTAAATCTATAAATTAATTCTCCATCCTGCATGATTATTTCCTCCTCTTGTATTAAATACATTTATCATACTACACCATTAACAAATATTCAATCCCAAAAACAACTGTTGGTCAAAAGTGTCCCCTATCAAATACAATACTAATCACACAATCACCCCAACCATCAACAAATATTCAGTTCTCAATGTACATTCTACACCAACTACAAGCCCCA
>CAJUHL010000045.1:2858-12116 GCA_910586425.1 uncultured Bacilli bacterium | reverse complement strand
GCCATTTTTTCACACCTACATGGATAGAACTTATAAGAGACTTAGAACACTCCTCTATGGTTCACTTTAAGTATCCTGATGCAAACAACTTTATAGATGTTCAAAAGTAAAACAAAAGGGCCATTTTTTATCACCTAGTACATCGTTCATAAAACAACTCATATTTTTTTACGATACAGACTAAAGGAATTTTTTCGTATAAGTTGGGTAAACATTCGTACTCCGATATAACTTTTTTTTAATCGTTGTCATCTTAGAATTTTTGTATTATAATATAGATGTACAACAGTTCAATGTTGTATAATACCTACTCGCATAGAACAATACCCGCTCTAATAATCTGCTATCCAAATTGCAGTTCATAGGAGCGGGTGTTGTTTTACTTATTTATATTGCATATTATTATTGAATCTTACTGAAAGCTAGAGCCGTCTTCTTCGACTGTCTCTGGCTATTTTTAGTTTAAGGACAGAAGGAGGAGTTTTATATGTTTAAAGAGTTTTCAAAGAAATGGAATCATTCAATCACCTGCCATGCTAAAGAGCACTGGGATAACACAAGGACATTTGGTCTTGACATGACAAACCGGAAAAACCAGCTTTATATTTCCTATAAAGCATCCGGGAATCTCTTAAATTGGTTTGCATATAAGATCACAGGTGTTCAATATAAGATTGGTTTAATATTTCTTAGAACTCAATCAAGGCTGATCTGCACAGAACGAACTGTTGCTAACTGTTTAGCCAGATAAATAAAAAGGAGCCGCAGCTCCTTTTTTATTATTCATATGGATTAATTTGTAGCAGTAATTTGATAGTTACAATGATTTAGGCACTTGATAGTTCACGTCATAGCCAGAAATTATCTAAAACACCTTTTAATTGCTATCCTATGCCATCTCCAAACAAGGAATAGAGGAGCTTGAATCATATATGAAATAATCTTGCTCTTTCCCTTCAAATTCATCAACAATATTTCGTTCATCAAGCGTCATTTCCTCATATGTCACTTTCCCATAAGCCGGTGGTAACCATTTTTTCTGCTGGCTTCCAAATATATTCAGTTTTTTTAACAGATCAGGATTTGTAAATTCGATATGGCAAGTTCCCTTTTTATAAAAAGTTACATAGAAATATTTCAACTTGATTTTTCGTGTTTGCTCAATCTGTTGTGCATGCTTCAAACATTTTTCCAAATCCATTCCATCTGTTAATCCGCCATCTAAATAATTTAAAGCTTTCTCAATATCAGCAAGTTGACTTCTTACCCTATAATCAGGCTCAAATTTACCACTCCAGCTACTGAAGGCATTCATGGATGGTAAGATAACCTTTTTATTTATGTACCAGGCCTTATTTGTTTTCCAACCATTATAATAATGAATATTTTTCTTATATTCATCACTGTATGCATGTTCATATGATAATTTATCAAAAAGCTCTATAATGCAATTCTCAATCCCACTTATTAAGTTTTTACTCATTTCAATCTGTATCGTCCGAATGTTATACTCTGAAAAATCATACTTTGTCAGTTCCGCCACCTGTGTATGGTATGTATTGACTAAATTTGAAGTCATGTTTCCTGTAAATCTTGGGTTATCGAATAACGCAGTCCAATACTTACGTCTGACTGCCTCAACGAAAGTGTTTACCGAAAGCGTTTTACTTTGAATTTTCATTTCTAATATTGGATTATTATAAGCGCAATCTCTTAGATTAGTAAGAATATGTGGAATCATTGCCTGATATTCGGAGATGAGCTTTATGCCTGCCTCTACCTCTATGTTATATTTCTGTACAGCAGCTTTGATAAAATCATTTAATGCTAAATCTGTTATATCCTTAAATGAATTTTCTTGATATACTTTTCTTTTCAATTCCTCAAATATAATGCTTTTTCTTTCTTGTTGAGGAATAAAAATCTTTATTACAGCGATTTCAACTCTTGTAGGACGTTCTGCAATTAAAAATTCATTTTCCATATACTCAATCTCGGCATTTAAGGCATGTAGCCTGGATATTAGGTCTTTTCTTTCATTTGTATACGGGTTTTTGATTGTTTCGGCATTTAAAATACAAATTATATGAAAATTATCCTTTTGTAAAGTTAAGGCATGTAACAGATGTTTTGCTCCTTCACTAAATGGAGGGTTCATAATAATGAGATCATAATGTTTAAAAGTATTAAACGTCAAAAAATCATCATGTACAACTCGAAAATTCTTTCCTTTAAGAGTTTGACGCAATTCACTGTCAATCTCAATACAATCCAGATCCAGTTTATTCTTATACGTTTCTCTTTTATGTTGCTCTATTACATAACTTGCAATATTTCCGTTACCTGCTGATGGTTCTAATACGGTTTCAATATCCATCCATGCTATACCTTTTGTAATTTTGTCCAATAGTTTTGTTGGTGTTGTTTTCTCTTAGTTTCATCTCATATAGAAGCAGTATGTAGTAAAGATAAATGTAATAGTTTTTCCATGCGACATTATTGTAATCAAACAAAATCATTCATACTAAGAAGGAAGATGAAAAATAGAGGTTAGTGAATATAGAACGGAGAGTTATATATGAAGCAGATAGGCTATGCCAAAAGGAAAAACATAGATCTAGAGGAGCTAGTGGACAAGTTTGAATTAGCTATGAAATTTCAACCTCAAAAAAACGGAGAAATATCAAGATTTAAAAAAATTATTGATTTTCTCTTAGCAAACATAAAAAATAATAGGTCCAAGAAAGGTATTGTGTTTTTATGCATAGGAACAGATCGGTCAACTGGAGATTGTTTAGGCCCTTTGCTAGGCTATAAAATACAGCATTTAGAAAGTAAAAATGTAAAAGTATTTGGAACTTTGGATGAACCAGTTCATGCTAATAACTTAGAATTCTACAGAAGAATAATTTCAAGAAATTATCCTGATTGGTTTGTGATTGCAATCGATGCTGCCATTGGTGATGAAAAGGATGTTGGGACTGTTAATATACATATAGGATCCATACAGCCAGGTGCAGGACTGGGAAAGAAACTAGGAACAATAGGAGATATTTCGATTACCGGAGTTGTAGCGCCAGAACATTTAGCTAACTGCCTTAATGCGACAAGGCTTTCCAAAGTTATGAAGATGGTAGATTTTATTTGTGAAGGAATTTCTGTAATTAATCTTGCCTATTAGATAACAACAAATAAAAAGTCCTCTAAAGAGGACTTTTTATTAACTCCATTAATTTACTTAGATACTTTGCTGTTTTTGAATCTCTATTTAAGGCAGCTCGTTCCAAAACATATTCATTAATTACATGGATATTCGCTCCTTGTCCTATTAAATATTTAACAATATCTAAATGGTTATTTTCGGCCGCTCCTCGCAGCGCATCACCATGCCTTGCATCAACATCTGCTCCACGCTCTATAAAATATTTAACAATGTCTAAATGACCAGATCTCGCTGCCCAGCATAAAGCCTCATTGTCATGTACGTGTGTGTTACCCTCAGCTTCTATCAAAAACTTCACTATATTTAAATACCCTCTCCCAGACGCAAAAACTACTGCATCATCTTCACCCTTATTAAACTCATCAAATGTGTGGATTTTAGAACCTGCTTCGACCAAGCACTTTACAATTCTAAGATGACCACTCCAAGCCGCTAAACATAAAGCGTCATCGCAACGGGCATGTACATTAGCTCCTTTCTCTATTAAATATTTAACAATATCCAAATGGCCATTCGTTGCGGCTTCACACAAAGCTCGATCATCATGCGCATGAATATTCGCACCATGTTGTACTAAATACTGAACAACATCCAGATGTCCATTTCCTGCCGCATGGCGTAAAGCATTGTCATCATAGGAATGGATATCAGATCCTTGCTCTAACAGATATTTGACAATCTCCAAATGTCCATTTCTGGCTGCACAATGTAGTATATGATGTCCATTCGCTTGGAAATCAACACCACATTCTTTCAGGTATTCGAGAGTGTTTATAGTCCATAAATCCCGAATCTCTCCCAAAATGATCTTATGAGCCTTATAATCCGTAGTTCTTTTAATGACTTCTTCTCCATCTGGCAGTATTACCTCTGCGATTTTATTTCCGCAAGAATAAAATTCAGAGATATTTTCTATATCTGTAAAAAATAACCCTTCACGATTGCTTGGTATAGAATCATATGGTTTCGAATATACATTCAATCCTTCCTGATAAATATATCCATGATGCGTTAAATCTTCTCTCAAAATTTTAAAATACATTTCTATTCCTCCTTTTTGTCTTTAGTATAATTAGTATGTATAAAAATTACAGGTGTAAAATTGCTTTTAATAAAGATTTAAAAACTTCGATAACTTTTGCTCAAACAAAAAAAGCCTCCCAAGAGGACTTTTAACTACTAATACAAACTCTTTAAATATTCCACTACTTCCACATAACCATTTTCAGAGGCACAACGTAATGCCCAATCATCACCTGCATGTATGTCCGTTCCATATTCTATCAGAAGTTTGACGACGTTTAAATTGTTATATAAAGTAGCCCAGTGTAAGGCCAAATCATCACAAGCATGAACATTCGCTCCAGATTCTAGCAAAAGTCTAACTACCTCCTCATGGCCATTTGCTGTTGCCTGACATAAGGCGTGATCATTACGAGCATGGACATTCGCTCCTGACTCCAATAAAAGTCTTACTACCTCACCATGACCACTTTCAGAGGCACAAATTAAAGCGTAATCATCATCTGCATGTATATCCGCTCCGCAACTTATTAGCCATTTAAAAGTTTCTTTTGTCCACAGTTCACGGATCTGTCCCAATATAATTCGATGTGCCTTATATTCTTCTCCTACCAGGACAATGGCCTCTCCTTCTGGGATTGTCACTTTGGCAATTTTTGTTCCATAATTACAAAATCCTAAAATCGTCTTTTCATCTGCAAAAAACAAACCATTTCTGCGATTTGGCACAGGTTCAAACGGGTTAGAATCCACATTCAGTCCCTTGTGATAGGTATACCCATAATGTGTCAAGTCTTCTCTTAAAATTTTAAAATACATACTATGCTCTCCTCTTCATCTTTGATAGGGTTAGTATGTATCCATTCAATCCTAATTGAACTACCTCGCTCTAAAGAACGAGGTATTCTCTCCGTTATTTAGATAAAAAATAGTTTACATTCTCTTAAATTAAGTTATAATATATATAGAAATTATGATGAGGTGATAATATGATAAATATGCAGGATTATAAAAACAAGAAAAAATTGAAACGGCTTGATGAAATTCAATCCCGAAGAGAGGACATTCTACACGAAATAGATAAAGATGCTATTCGAAGAAAGAATGGAGTAAATGAAAAATTAGATACAGACAATTATCTGGATAAGATGGCAGAACTTATCAAGATGTACAACGAACTAAAGGGTATGGCAAAATAGAAAAGAAGGGCGAACCCTTCCTTATTTCTTTCAGCTCTTATTTACATGGCATACACGGCATTTGTTACTCGAATCGTATAAATGAATGTTAACACTTCATTCATTAACGTGTCAACTTCATCTTCCCGGATATACATCATGTCAATATGGTTTTCTCTTGCCAGACGAATAATATAATAAAAGAAATCTTTTTCCGTTCGTTTAATTCGACTGTTAAGAGTTTCTTCTGTGACTCCATTTTCAATATCCTGCATTGTTGGAGATGCCTGGTAGCGATTCAGTTTTTCATAAGAAGCTACCACTTTACCAATCTTATGACATATTTCACCTGCAACCTCTTTGTTGCTGTCCAACAGATTAAAAAACATCTTATCATTCTTAATAAATCCCATATCTCTTTCTCCTTTGCCTTAGGCACACATACTAAATAGAGCCGCAAATCTATTCTCCAGCTTTCTACTTGTAATAAAATAATGTGATTATTTATATCACAATAATGGTTTTTTATATGAATGACATCTCTCCACAATTTGTTATTTTATAATCCTTCGGTTTATAAAAAAGCAGCATACATCCAGATGCTGCTTTCATCATTGTTTCGTTATTACACAATCACTTTATAACTCTCAGGTATCATCTTGCTGCTCCATCGGTAACGACCGTTTGCCCAGAAAGATTTTCTCTTCTTTTGAAAATTCTTATATTTAGTTAAACGGACAATGTCTCCCTTTTTTATACCGCTAAGCATATCATTCTCACTTTTAAATTCAATGATTGTTCCTACTGGTAAATTGTGCAATGCATACAGGTCTCGTTTCTTTTCAATATTTTTCCAGCAATTGTTTCTCCACTTATTTGCAATTTCATGATCAGTTTTATCTAGAAGTTTTAAAATAGATGCCGGGCAGTCATAATAACCAGGGCCATAACTTTCATCCATAGACTTATAAGAGAAATTATAATAGCTTCCGTTTCGTACGCTTGTAAGAAATACCACAGCCCGGACTTTTCCATTTTCTTCAGGTATATAAATAGGTATTCCGTCTTCATCTTTTCCGGCATATTTTGTCAGCTCTTTAATTGCAGCATAATACACGCTTCCATTTATCGATGATTTTAATACCCTAAAATGACCCTCATTTAATCCTTCCGTAAAATACGCATCACATTCTGCTTTGCGATTCACTTTCCCATCTTTATAATGGGTAGCATGATAACTGGTCCATCCCATATAGTTCTCCTATTCTGCTTTATTTATTTGTTCTCGTTTACGTTTCTTTCCAAATAGTTTATATATGGATCTGTTATTCCACTTACTACACAAATTCTTGACTCCAGTATCCTTCTACATCCATCTGTAAGGTTGTATTTTTCTATTTCCTTTAATCCTTCAAAAGAATTAATCTGAGCAAGAAATTTCATAAACCATTCTTCTGCAAACTGCTCTTTTTTAAGCGCCTCTTCCTTTCATTTATATTATAAATATGTATTATTTTGAACAATTTCAAAAAAACCCTAATGATTTTAGAAGCTGGGCAGTTCAATTATTTTTAAGGAGAATTATTCCATCCTACTTTTTTTCATAATAAATACACTAAAGAACATAAAGGAGAAAAAGAATGTATTATTCAATAAACGAAATCAAAAGCAAAAAACTTAGGGAAAATGTGTTAAAGTGCGAAGAAGAAATTCTTAAATTTGCAAAGACAATTAAGGAACATATTAAATTTGATATGGACAACCTTAAAACGCCATCTGAGGTTTTTGATTCTTTTAACAAAAATTTATTTTTTACATGTGATAACATGGAACGTATTATCACGAGAAAGGATTCTTTCGAATACATTGGAAACACCCGTTATGATGCTAACCTTTATGAAGTGATCTGGGCATTTAACTTTGTAAATGAAAGGCAACCGCATGTTTCTAAAGTTGATTTTGACGAACACCTGGCAGAACATATGTTATACTTTAAGTTCTCACAAAGCGAAATCCTTCCACAGCATGAAGCGGGTAATTCAAGATTCTTCAAGATGTATGTTGCCGGACTCTCCTATTCTGAAGATGGGACCGTAGAAAGTCATCATCATCCGATTGCACATAATAACAATAACTATCCACTTACATCTATTTTGAATCCAAAATCTGCCACAAGAACCGTCCAGATTATCAATCAGACGCTTAACGAATATAAGCTTTTAATAAGTTTTACAAAAGAACTTTAAAAAAGAAGGAAAAAACCTCTTTTTCTTGTATCAGTCACTTTCTCCCTGTTGAATTTCATCCACATACTTAGCCGATATATGCACATAAAGTCAGGCAGCATATCCCGTTGCCTTTATCACACAGATAAAGCTGGATGGGCTGGAGTTCGTTACATAATCAGTTCCTATTTTCATAGAGTTTCATTATTTGCACTGAAAGCGCTATTAAAATCTCGTTGTTTCTATTTCAGTAATACTATGATTGATTTTTCTAAAAATAAAAAAGGCCTACATGGCCTTTTTCATTTCTTTCTCAGCAGCTTTTCTTGCCTTTCTTGCCTCTTTTCTTTTTGCTTTTTCTTCCTCTCTTTTTGCCTTATAAAAAGTCTTCCAGTATTGCAAAACGCATTCCGTGCGTTTTAATATATCGGTTTCATCACCGAAACCTAACTTGTCATACTCAAGGCTTTTATGAATAAGAAAACGTTCTATACTTTCAGGCGTAGGGAAATGAAACATTGCATCATTTGGAATTTTCTTTATTAGTAACGGAAACTCCGCTTCGTATTTCGTTGGATGCCTGTAAATATCCTCCGAGATCTTCTCCATATCTGTAAGCGTATTTAAGGCATCTGCGATCTCATCCATCGTAGCCTGGCCGCTCATGAATTTATCCATGATAACTTCTTGCCGGGTTCGCCCTTTCCAGATACAGTCATCTCCATACTTTTTTGTGTCTTCTTTTCTGGCATTTTCGATGTCGTCTTTAAAGATTTCTTCCAAACGCTCCACATTAAAATGGTTACAGCATTTATTTGTCTTATACGGGCTGGAAAATCGACCAGTTTGAAAGAAGTAGTTCCATGCAGGTGAATCCTCATCTACCACTTCGCCCAAATATTTCTTTGGAAAGACAATAACATTCATATATCCATTCCGGTCAATGCGGAACTTTTTAATCTCGCAAATGTAAAAGCCTTTCTGACAAGGTATGTCTGTTACAGTAAATGTATCCCACCATCCATCTTTGTGCAAAGCAGACACCCAAGAATCAAATTGATGGATAAAAAGCCTTGTTGATCCTTCCTCTTTTGACTCGCAAAGAATCAGCTTTCCAATCTCTGTTTCATTATTACGTTTAACACAAAAAGCATCCCATTCCTGTTTCGTTATCATTTTTATTCCTCCAATCTAATGTGTGCTGTATGTTTATTCCAAAGATTTGTTTTACTCTATGCAATATACGGAGTATCCCATATATATCATATACTCCTCTGCGATACCATTCTTCACGAACTCCCTGACCGGAGTAGATCTTACCGCAAATTCTTTTTCCATGTTTTCTTTCGTGTCTAGTATATAGGTTCGAAATGTTTGGTAAGCATCATACCAACTTTATATTCCCTATTCATCACCATCTGAGTCTTTCCACGTGCTCGGAGTATAAATCCAGTATTTCTTTCCAACCACAAGCTGTCCCGGTATAGTTTCTCTTTCGCTAATGCAGCGCACTAATAACATATTGCTCATAATTTTATTCTCTCCTATTCTATCTTATTCTTAGTACATCCTACTTCCCAATAGCTCTAATGTCTTATCTATGTATTAG
>CAJUHL010000045.1:0-2758 GCA_910586425.1 uncultured Bacilli bacterium | reverse complement strand
CTTCTCTTAATTTCCTTAATATACAAAGGAATTAAGCCAAACAGGAACCATCCTTTATATTCGGACAAAACAACACCATAAGCACCTTTTTTATCCCAAATTCTTTCTACTAACATACATTCCTCCTAATCCTTCATCAAATAAACCATACACCAGTCATTGTTAACACACTCAGCAATCGTTCTTACATCATCTTCAAGTCCGTCTTCCCAGCCAATCTTCTGGCCGAAAATCACTCCGACATATTCCTCGTTCTTCTCATGACGCTTAGAGTTATGCCAGATCACTTTAATCTTACTGCCAAACGTAAGATCCAGTAATTCGCTGCTTGTGATTCTTCTGACTGTAGGCACTTTCACAGGAATACCCTTCATATCAAGATAGACTCTTCCGCAATATCCTTTTACCTGTGAGTTTGCATCCTTCAAAACACGATCCACGATCGCGGCTTCGCCCACAGTCATCTCCACATAGGTATCGCAGTAATCCTCTCCTGTATAGGTGATCATATACTTCTTTACCTTATTTGGATTCTCCTTCTTCTGTTCACACACAGGCTGCTTCTTCTGGTTGTAGGCAACAACTTCCTTTTTGTTCGTGCAATCTTCACCAAACAGCTCCATGCTGATAGCTGCTAACTGTTTCATCATCGACATTTCCTTTTTCATAATTAACTCCTCCTTTTCTTTAAACTCCAAATATCTTAATCATATTTATTATGTTATATTAAATGACTGTTTAAAAAACATTTCGCATTATGTATCAAAATCGACTATGATATAGAAAAAAAGGCCATGCAGACCTTTTTACCACCACATCATTGGAAAGATTTCAGCAAAGATCTGAAATGCGCATTTTCCTTTTTCTTGTCCTTTCTGTTCTTTATTTCCATCTTCTTCTAAAATTCCGGTTAGATCCTTTTCGCACAGCAAGTAATCTTTTAAATAAGAGATACAAAGATTGATACACTCTATCTGTGTATGACTTTCCGTTTTGGCTTCATACCAGGTTTTCTCAGTCTCTTTGTAGGAAGTTTTGTCCGTCCTATACAGTACTGGGATATTAAATGAATAATACTCCAGGTTTACAATTTTTGAAGCATCTTTTTTATATCTCTTTAAATGACTATATAACCAAGCTGCTGCCGCAAAGTTTAATGCATAGCATTCTCTCCCATCAAATCCATATTTCTTTCTTTGCTTTTTAAATCTTTTGGAATCCTTGGCAGTCCCGCCTCCAATGACATGCTTTTTTTTAGTTTTAATTCCAATATCATCTAGGTATCTATTTTTCATCACTCTCTAGTACTCTCCTTACTTTATTTTTAATATGTCCGAAAATATTTTGTGGTAACTTTTTCACACAAGAACTTTTTCAAGTGCATATTAGGTAGTTCATATTATCCATCATTTTTTATCCACATAATAGTTTTGTAAAGAAGAAACTAAGAGACAAGATTAAAGGAGGACAAGATGATTAGACAATTATCTTTAAGAGGAACCAAGTTGCTACTGTTTTTATTTTTTGTGACAATGATATGCTTCACACCAGCTTTCGTTGCAAATGCGGCTGAGCTGACTCCAGTTGCTTCCGATCCGACTCCGGTTGCAATCGAACAGACTGTTGTACATAGGGAAGTTCCCGAATACATCTGTGTTGCATCAGATGAACCTTCATCCGCTCAGTATCGATATTTTATTGATGAAGATGGGTTTGTCTGTGTTAAGGACTCCAATGGAAAAACTTTTGCCAAACAATGTTCCTCTGAAGACATTGATGCTATCTATGTATATACCACTTCCGAAAATGAATTGATTCCAATGATTAAAAATGGAAAGCAGATTGTTGTAAGGCTTGTTTGATAAAAGAGGGTTCGCCCTCTTTTTCTTATTTGCGGCGAATAGGTATAAAATTTTAAATTACCTAGCTAATATTTCTATCATTATATTTTCGAACAAAAACAAAAAAGGAGAATTTATGAAAGAAATTATTTTAGACAATAATATCGTAAATGGAGGTTTGGATCCAATTTTATTTGAATGTCCTGACCTTGAATATTTTTATGCTTTCCCTCCACTCACATCAAATCACTATACAGAAATCATTAATTCTATTTTAGAAATACCCGAACTTCATACAAGCAATGTACTCTCCAGGGACCATATGGAATATACTCTACGGCACAAGATCGCTATCATGGCTCTATCCTATGAATTTCTCGGATATGTTAGCAAGCGCATCATGCTCCATGATACAGAGAAGCTCGCTCTTTACTCCATAGTAGATACAAAAGAGGGACGTAATCTTCATGTTAAGCATTCCATCCATCATCATGGTAATTTTAATCATTTCGTTGATCAAGATGTTAAAAATGACTTTTATATTGATAATCTTATGGAAGCTATTTTGGATTATGAATGTGCAAGATATACCAAGCCTGATAAGTCTCTAAATGCTTATCAAACTATCATGAAGTACTTCCCAGACGATTATGAATACTCTAAAAAACTTTTGGTACGCTTTTGGCTCAATTTTCCTGAGAGTAAAGATTGCAAATTTGAAAAATGGAATTCGGTTTCTTATCTTTATATGCCTCTGTTCAAGCATCTTACCTTATGCACCATCAAAGAGTTGAAAACAAAACTTCTTAAAGATACCGATCATTGTCTATCTGATTATAACCAGTACATTCAAAATCTACATATTTTAAAGCCCAATCTTTAAAGCGCTTTCACAGCGCTTTTTATATTATAGACTT
>CAJUHL010000044.1 GCA_910586425.1 uncultured Bacilli bacterium | reverse complement strand
ACCACATTTTGAATGATTTTTCTATTTTTCAAAATTAACTAGCACAACGCGTTAATTTAGCTAAATTTTTATCAGGAGGTTTTAATGAACAAAGAAATAGTCAAATCAGAAATTAAGGTTAATGATAGTAAAATAAGAATAATAAGAATAAGAAACAAGGAATACATATCTTTAACTGATTTGGCAAGATATGCAGACGAAGATGACCCTAGATATCCTATACAAAACTGGATGAGAAATAAAGATGTTGTTGCTTATTTAGGTTTATGGGAAAAATTAAATAATGAAGATTTCAAAGGTGTCGAATTCGACGCGTTTAAAAATGAAGCTGGCAGTAACAAATTTAAAATATCACCACAAAAGTGGATTAAAGAAACAAATGCGATAGGAATTATATCAAAATCAGGAAATAATGGCGGGACCTATGCAGTAAGTGATATCGCTTTGGAATTTGCCAGTTGGTTATCTCCAGAATTTAAATTATATGTTATTCAAGAGTTTGAAAGATTAAAGAAAAATGAAGCATACCAGTATAAGCTTGATTGGTCTGCTAACAGAATGCTTGCAAAAACTAACTATCATATTCATACTGATTCTATTAAAGAAAACATTGTACCTAAATTAACTGAAAAACAAAAACAATATATTTATGCAGAAGAAGCTGATGTCTTAAATGTAGCATTGTTTGGTATGACTGCCAAAGAATGGAGAGAAAAATATCCAAATTTAAAAGGTAATATTCGCGATTATACTGATTTAAAACATTTACTAATTTTATGTAATCTAGAAAATACTAATGCTGAACTTATTAACGATAATACTCCACAAAAAGAAAGATTAGTAAAATTAAACAATGCTGCAATTAGACAAATGAAAATTTTAGAAAATGATAAGAGTATAAAAGAACTTGAAACGTTAAATAAAAATTTAATTGAAATTAAATAAAATGTCTAAATATAAAATACCAATAAGAAAGGACAGGAAATATAAAGTACATTTTAGTCCTTATAATAAGAATAGTTACAATAAATTAAGTAGTATTTAATTTAATGAAAATATTTATTAAGCATCAAAATATCTCCTGTTTTAGCATGGAACAAATCTTAAATAAAACCTAATTACCATAATAAAAACTACATATTTTCTTATGTAGTTTCTTAAACTGATGACATTGCGTCCTCCCTTAAGGCACCATAATGTTATTAACTCGAACTCTTCGAGTTTATATACAAAGATGCACAATTGTTGTGCAAAAAATGTCTAAAAAACTCAAAAATGCACAGTATTTTCAAAATATTGTGCATTTTTATTTGCTTTTAGCTGTTCGTATGTTAAAATTTTACTGGAGTGATGAAAAAAGTGAAACCGTTTGAAGCAGACAAATTACCAATTGAATATAAATTAGATAAAGAATTAATAAGTTTAATTTCTGAGGCGAATTTAAAATATGGAGAATATAAATCAAATTTAAAAAATAGTCAATTTGATTCAAGATTCTTTTTAGACTCTATAATTTTGAGTGAAAGTTTAAAATCTACTCAAATTGAAGGAACACAAATATCTCAAGATGATATGTATTATTTAAAATATATGCCAAAAACAGATGATAATTTAGAAATACAAAATTTAAAAAAAGTTATTGAATATTCTAAAGATTATTTGAAAGAAAATAATAAAATAAATATTAAATTTTTAAATAATATTCACAAAATATTACTTGATAGTGTTAGAGGCAATGAAAAAGAACCAGGAAAAGTTAGAAATATTCAAAATTGGATAGGCCCTAAAGGGTGTACTATAGAAGAGGCTATTTTTGTTCCACCTATACCAGAAGATGTTCCTATTCTATTAGAAAATTTATTTGAGTATATGAATAACGCATATATTGATCCTTTATTTATAAATTTAGCTATATCTCATTCTCAATTTGAAACAATACATGCATATCGATACGGGAATGGAAGATTAGGTAGAGCCTTAATACCGATTCAATTGGGTTTATTAACAGAAGAAGAACCAATCTTATTTTTATCAGAAATAATTGAATTGTATAAACCCAGTTATCATAAATCTTTAAACGAAAGCAGAAAAGGAAATATGATAGGTTTCATCAAATTCTTTTTACAATGCATAATAGAACAATGCAATAATTATATAGCAAAAATAAATAGAATAAAACAAATATACTCCAAGGATATGAAAAAATTAGAAAACTTAAAAAGTAAGGCAGTGTATAGGATTATGCCTGCTATAATGAGACAAATAGTTTTCACAAAAAAAGAAATTGAAGAAGAATCAGGTGTATCAAGAAACACAGTTTCCAATTTAATTGATAAATTAGTAGAACTTAATATTTTAGTGCCAGACTCTAATTATGCAAAATTAAGTTATAGACATAACGAAATTTATAACGTTTTTGTTGGGAAAGATATGTCCTAAATTTTAAGATTATGGTAAAACTAATATACCGATTGATAATTATATATCATTTCGTTATGTATGTGTAAGAGTTATTACTACGACACTCGCACCATTGAGGTTAAAAGTCGCACTTTAGCGATCTACTATATATAAAGTTCATAGTATTTGATATTATGGGCTTTTTTCATTATCTAAAGAAATAATCAATTTTTACGAAAACGGCTATAGAAACATTAAAATTTCCTTGTGAAATTAAGAAAAAACTAAAAATGAAATCGGAGTATATAAAAGAACATAATTTATAGAATCAGTAGATCCAAAAAGATTTATCTTCAATAAACTACTAATTTCACAACTATTAGAATATTTTAATGATGAAAAGAAAATATTAGAATTTATTCCAAAAGTAATAAAACAAGAATATGAAAGCTTAATATGTTAATATATAAAAGAAACTGAAACTAAATAACCAATTGTATTATCATTTGTATATACAATTGGTTATTTAGAAATGAATGTAATTATTAAAAACTATGTTATAATATATAATAAAAAGGAGGTTTTTGAAATGACTGAAATAGATTCGAATGCTGATGATTGTCTTGAACTTGCAAGATATTTAAAGAACAAAATGGGAAGTAAAATTGATTTTTATGGAAGCATACACCAAGAGGTAGTAAGTGGGTCATATTTTTCTGACCTTGAAAATAAGCATTATCATTCTTATGGGGATGGATTATCATTTTATTATAAATTTTGTAAAAACGGATTTTTAAGAATTGGAATTGGTTCATTTTATTCAGGCAATAATTCTATAGGTGAAAAATTAGCAGCTTTAAGTAGTTTCTATGAAGTATTGAGTAAACAATATGGGGAGCCAGCTGTATTTTATACAACAAAAGATGATGAGGAAACTTTATCATTACAATGGTCATTTGCTAATAAAAAAGAAGATATTCAAAATTTAAGAAATGGAAGTTATTTTAATGATGTTGAAATAGATGAACTAATAGTATTTGGAGAGCCAAGAACACAAATGAATGGTTATCAATTAAGTGATGACACAAGAAGAGTGATAGCAAAACAAATTGGTGTTCCTTTTGAATTGATTAATTTGGTTAGTGAAAATATAGAAGACTTTGTCAAATATAAAACTGGAAAAGGAAGTGGTGTTCCAGAAGGCGTAATTCCTGTAAGATCTTATCAAAAGAAAATATCTTCAAGAACAATGTTTGAAAAAAATAAAGAAATTAGTTAATCAAATTCTAATTTCTTTTTCTATAATCGGACTATCTACATTTTTTATGAGCATTATATTCTTTAATTATTTCCTTATAATCACTTTTTATATTAGAATATAAATCAGGCGAATCTTGAATAAGTATTTTTAAAGAAAAGCATCCAAGATATGTAGCAATTCCAGATAAAATGCTTACTAATTGAACAACAAAATTCCCAATTTGACCCCATAATTTTCAAATATGTCTTTTCAGTTCATCCATTTTGTATATCTTCAATCAAAGATAAAGGAATAATTGTTGTGTCTCTGTAGGTTTACTCATTGCTGTTGTAAATGTATTATTTGTATCAATTATATAATATTTCGTGTTTAAGGTCTTTAATAAAAATATCCAAATTGGCGAGAAAACGAAATTGTACAACAATACAGAAATAAAAATAGTTTATTTAATTTTGATATGGAAAGATTAAATAAATTTACATGTAATGAATACAAAAATGTTGATAGTAAAACGGCGGAAAATAATATAAAAAAAGTATTTACAAAGACATCAGATTAATTTTGTAGTAGAATATAAAGCCAATTAAGGGATATTTATATGATGCAAAAAGAATATTTGTTACTATTAAAAAACAGTCACAAAATAGAAAAAGATAAATAAAGAGGTATCAAAAACATAAAAGATTAATATGTCTTTGCTATCTCTTTTTAGGTTTCAAAGATAAAAAGAGAAAATAAAAATGAGTGATGAAAAGAAAATTGCTAGTTTGTATATTCGTGTAAGTACAAAAGATCAAAACATGAAGCTCAATTATTAGCAAATTTGTTTATTAAATATAATGAACTTAATTTTACAAAAGGACGTAGATAACTATAGCAATAACATTAGGTTGACAGAAAACTTAAATTTTTGAAATTTATATAAGATCCGAGTTTTAATATGCTTAAAAGCTATGCTATAATCTTTATAGAAATTTAGGATTGGCAAAATTTCAATCATAAATTTTTAGAGGGGATAGAAATGAATATAGAATATAGAACAGAAAAAAATTTGCCTTGTGAACAATTGTACCAATTGTTTTTAGCAGTAGGTTGGGCGACAGAAGAAACAACAACACAAGAAATGATTGACCATTTTAATATTGGTTTTCTTAATTCAACTTTTGTGTTTTCTGCATGGATTGATGGTAAATTGATAGGTTGTATAAGAGCGTTAAGTGATTTACATTTTCGTTCTATTATTTATGATTTAGCCGTTTTGCCTGAATTTCAAAATAAAGGCATTGGGTCTTCATTAGTTCAAAAATGTAGGAATGCTTGTAGAGATTCTGAATGGTTAGTCCAAACAGATAAAGCGAAAGATTTTTATAAAAAGATAGGCTTTCAAGAAAGCGATGATTATTTTCTAACCACTCCAAGTAAATGGTTTTAAAGAAAGGAATTTTTCATATGTGTAATCAAACGATTTCCAAAATTGAATTAGAAGAAAAACTTAATGGTTTTAATACATCATTTATTAAAATTGATTTAATACATAAAAATATAACAAAAATTCAAAATGATAAATTCATTAAAAGTCAGTTAAATATGAATATTGAAGAATTAATCACTTTAGTAAAGAAATATGTTATCTACTGGGATAGCAAATATATTAACGATAAGGTTATAGGTGGAGAAGAAGCAAAATTAATTATTTATACTGATGATGAAATAATCAAGTATAGATTTAAAAATAAATACCCATATAATTATAATGTATTCATAAAAAAACTTAAAGAAATGGTTGGAATTGTATAAATATGGAAATGGAATTGAAGCAACGAATACAGCAAGCATTGCCGTATTTTATCCAGATATATGGAGAAGAATTTAAAGATATTATTGTTGCTGGGTTGAATCGAATCGAGCCAATAGTTTATAGTACAGTGCAGAGTAAAAAATATGCAATGTACAATATGCAAGCAGCAAAAAGGGTTGAACTAACAATTCGTTTTTTAGAATACAACAATATTTATTTATCAGATGAAGTAAAAACTAAAATGATTAAAAGTAATAAAACCGATGAAATAGAAGAACTCCCTGATGCGGAAAAGTTATTGAGGGCTTGCTTTGGTAGCCCCGAATATAGAGAAGTTACTTATAATGGGATAAAGACGATTCCGCGCGAGCCTACTGATAATGAATACATCATAGAAAAAAGTGTGGGTATTTTAAAAAATTTGGGTATTTATATTAGTGCCGAGAAATTTAATGAATGGATTTTAACCGATGAAGCAAAAGAAGTATTTGCGCGAATAGAAAAGCTAAGTGAATATATTGATATATTAGATATAGAATTTAGAGAATTTGATAAGCAATTTGACGATTTAAAACCTTTAATCGAGAAAAGTGATGAAATAGAAAGAAAGACCAACGAAAAGTATATGGTAGAATTTTTAAAATCCATTGAAAAATATACTTCTGAATATGACAAGAAACTACTCGAATTATATCTTTCTTCTGATAAAAAAGATTGGTACTCATTTCAAAGTAAAATAGATATATTCAAAGTTGTTGGTAATTCATTTGATGAAAATAGTGTAATAGAATCATTTAGTAGTAAGGCTGATGAAAAAATGAATGACCCTAGTGTCTCTCAATTTTCAAAAGAAACGATTATCGAAGATAGAATAAAATATTACAGATTGATTGGATTATACAAGGACCAAATGCCTAAAGAAGAATTTTTACTTACAGAGGAAGCTAGAGTAAACATACCTAAACAAGAATTTATGGATGAAATTACAGCCAAAAAAAAATATTTTAAAGAACTAGCAGAAAAAGAAACTGTAGAAATAACAAGTAGTTATAAGGATAATTTAGAACAAATAAATAATTTGGATTTGGAAACAAATGTTGGCTTTACAATTGATAAGATTATAAAGGGAACCATGTATATTGATCCTAATACAAGAACGGTGAATGGTTATCCCGAATTAGTTACATTATTATTTTTTTCGCCAGAAGGTTGTCTGCAAGAATATATTGATGTAACATTGATTCATGAACTAAATCACGCAATAGAATTATCTTTAGTTGATTATACAAACGGTAAATCCCTGTACAAATGCGGCTTTGAATTTTTATGTACAGAGGAAGATGAAGTTAGAGATTATGTCGAATTCTCTGAAGTTATGAATCAAGTAATTGCAATGGAAGTAACGGAAGCAATGCATAGGGATGGAGTTTATCTATTTGATAACCCAAACACATCAAAAATTCAGGGTGGAACATCATATGAACAACAAAGAAATTTTATCCGAGTATTCTGGGAGAAATTCAGAAAAGATATTATTCGTGCCAGAGTAAGTAACAATTTAAATTCTTTATATCATGTGGTTGGAAAAGAGAACTTCGATAAATTAAATAAAATAATTAATGAATATAGCACTTTACCTTATTTTGAAATGATGGACGATGTGGTGAATAACAGAGTAACTGAATTAACTAAAAAAAGAATGAATTTGTTAAATGACACTATGGATACTTGTGAACGAATGATTGAACATGCTAAATGGGTACCTAGTTATGAAAATGTAACAGGTGATAATCATACTATGTGTGCCTGATTATGAAAAATGGATCAGTCTAATTTGCAATATGTAGAACCTCATAGGATTGTGCCTAAATTTTATGTGATCATTTTCATACTATTTAATTTCTTGTTTGAGTCTGTAAATCATAAACACCATTCTTCTTTTAGGATGATTTCTTTGTAAACAATAAAAAAATCTTTCGATTGATTTTTATATATCAATGATCGAATATATCATAAATAATATTTGATGATAAAAATATCAAGTCAAATTTGAAACTTGATATTTTTAAGTTCTCTAATAATTGTAGATTTTATATTCTCATATCTAATTTCTGATAACAAAATGAAAATTTCAATTAAATATAGAATTGTAATTGAGTTCAGATAGTTTAGAAACAAAGTTTAATATCCCCTGTAGCTGACTAGCTCTTTTTTTATTGTTCTATTTTAGGCTTTATAATAAATTTTATTCAAGATTGAAATAAAATAAAATGATTTTTCATAAAATAGAAGTGAAATATAGATTTTTATTCTTTTTTTCTATATAATATAAGATATAGGAGTGATAGTATGAAAGATTTTACAAATGAAAAAGTAAGTAAAGAATATAATAAACTAAAAACAATGTTTTTGATAGGATTATTTTCAATCATCCTTGCGAGTGTAGCATTTTTCTGGTATGGAACCCAAGAAACAAAATCAATGCATCAATTGATTGCAGATAATGTGGAAGAAGAGAAAAAGGCGCACATTGATGTAATTGCTGTTTCTGACGCATTTGCTTATTATCCAGGACAAACAGATAAATTTTATTTCGTTATGGATGAAGAAGAGTACCTATATATAATTAGAATGAGTCCATCACGGTATACAGAATTAGAGAATACACTAAAAAAAGACGAAAAGGCAACCATAGATGGGGCAACCAAAAAAATTCCATCTGATATCCAAGAAATTGCCTTTGAAGCATATAATGAAATATTAGAAGAAAGTGACCAAATTGCCGCAGATGAATTTGCAAATTATTTTGGTACTATCTATTTAGATTTAGAAACAAGCCCATTTGGTGTTTCTGAAATTGTGTTACTATTTATGCTTCTTTTAGCCCTATTTGGATTTGGTTTTGGAGCATATGGTGGTATTTGTGCTTTGAGTTTTAAAAGAAAAGTAAATAAACTAACAACAGAACAAAGAGAACAAATTGACAAAGAAATGAATGATTCGAATGCATTTTACTATGCCAATGCCCATACTTATTTAACAGAAAATTATATAGTAAACTTTGCTTCTACGTTTGAAGCCATTCCATATAGTGATATTATTTGGGTATATCAATTTATTCAACGTAGAAATGGAATCAAAGCCAGTCAAAGTGTAATTGTAATGACTAAAAATGGAAAAAAACATACCATTGCTACTTTAAATGGGCTTACCAAAAAAGCCAAAGATGTTTTTGATGAAATCTTACAAACCATTGCTAAAAAAAGTACCAATGCTTTAATTGGGTATACCAGTGAAAACAGAAAACAAGTGAAAGAGAAGATAGAAAAGTAATCTTCTTTTTTATTACAATATAAGAGCTTCTAAAGTTATATATGAATATCTTCCAAAAGCAAAGGATATTTGAGAACTTATGAAAAGATAAGAAACAATATTTTGTATAAAAATGTCAAATTATTTGTAATTTCAATCAGATTTGAGAGTTTCGTGATATACTATATTTAGTATAAGGGGAAGCATATGAAAACAAAAATACAAATTGAAAATAAAAAAATATTGAAAAAAACTTGGAAAGAATTTTCTCTCAAATTTATAACTTCTATCTTAATGCGAGGAATTCTTTTGATTTTGCCAGTATGGTATAGTGATGCGATCGATTGGGCTTCTAAAGGGAATTTTGAACGTGCTTACCATCTCATTATTCTATCATTAATCGTTTATATTTCCTATTATATTGTTGAATGTATCAACAATGTTATTTTTTGGAGATTATACAATTGTTTGTATAAAAGATATACACGACTAGCAACCTATTCGACATTTCAAAACTCTATTTATAGTTTATCTCGATTCAGTTTAGGAGAATATGGAAATATACTAAATAATGACATTGATGTCATATGTGCCTTTTATTCTAATGGGGTAATGCGTATTGTCCAAATATTAGAATTTTTGATTATTTATTCTTACTTTTTTTCCTTAAATATTTATATTTTTATTATTACAGTTGTAGTTTCGATACTGATGGTTGGTGTGTATCTATTCAGTGGAAAAAGAACACAAAAACTAAATCTAATGAGAAAAGCAACATTAGATAGTAAAACTTCCACTTTGCATGAAGTATTTTTGGGAATCAAAGAAATCAAAGGACTACATGTATTCAAAAATATTAACAATCGTGTCAAAGAAAAGAGTCTTATATATTTAGACGCAAATGCAAAATATGATAAATTCACAGTATGCATAAAAGCCTTTGTTTTAGCAGTCATTCAATCGGCACGTTTTGGGCTTGTATTTTATGGAATATTTCTTATGTCAAAAGGACAAATGACATTAGGTGTTATTATGCTAATCTATACCTATTATCAAAAAATAATAGATAATTTTGGTGTCATTAACACAGTAAGTATCGAATTACAAAACTTAAAAGTATCATTTGCTCGTTTTAATAAAATATTAGAATATTCCAAAGAAAATGAACAAATTGCTTTTTCATCATCTTATTCCTTTGAAGGAAACATTCAATTTATGGATGTATTGTATGGAAATAAAATGGATCCAATATTGAATATGGCGTCTTTTGAAATTCCATCTAATCAAATTACAGTAGTTACAGGTAAAGCTGGAAGTGGTAAGACAGGTGTTTTTGATTTACTATTAAAATTAAACGAAAAACATAGCGGTGAAATCCAAATCGATGGAGTTTCCATTGAGAAAATTGATGGTCAAACATATTATGATTTAATTGCAGCTGTTAGAAAAACACCTAGTTTCTTTGATATTTCGATTAAGGATAATTTAATGTTGGTAGAACAAGATTTTGATAAAATTGTAGAAATTTGTAAGGTATTACAAATTCATGATTATATTTGCAGTTTATCAGAAGGTTATGATACACCTATATTTAGTAAAGAAGAAAATATTTCTAACAATGTAAAACAATTACTCGCCATCGCAAGGGCTCTATTAAAAAATTCCAAAATTATGTTGTTTGATGAATCTCTTAGTGTACTTGAAAAACATAGCAGTGAAGTTGTTTTAAATCTCTTAAATAAATTAAAAGAAAATCATACGATTATGATTATTTCCCGTGAAAAGGAAATCTTAAAATATGCAGATCAGATTATCGTTATTCATGATAATCGAATTGCTGAAGTTGGGACACACCAAAAATTGATTCAAAATAAGAATATTTATTATGATTTATATAGTAGTTCATAAGAATGATTGCTATTGCATTAAAAATTCGATATAATAAAAATAGATTTGGACGAAAGGAAGCGACACATGAAAAAACTGAAATATCTAATATTATTAAGTACTTTGTTTCTATTTGGGCAAAGTAAAGTATCTGCTTTTGGTCTTTCCTGTACATATGAAGATGTGAAAAATAATCGAATCGTATATTATAATTTAGAAAATAATGGCCCAAAGGATACAAATGGAGAAAATGAACTTTTTTATTACAAAGGAGAAGATAAGTATAATATAAGTATGCAGTGTCATGATACCAGTGATGGTTGCTTATATAGTTTAGGAATCATGGCAACACGTGAGGGAGAACTTTCTTGTCCTACTTTATATGTAAGTACCATAGATGGAAGTTATACAATTAGATATATGGGAGATGGTATGCCCTATGAGAAAGTAAAGTTAGCGAATAAAGAGTGTGATTATCCAAACTGCAATTACTATGAGCAAGTACCTACTAATGTGCAACAGCAATCAAAGGAAATTGAAAAAAAAAGTACGCCAGAGGATTACAGAAAAAGGCTAGAGAGTTGTGGTCTTTCAGATATTCCAATAGAATTTCCAATGTATATTAGTAAAATTATTAACTTAATTAAGATATTGGTTCCCATTTTTTTAGTCATAATGGGTATGCTTGATTTTGTACGTGCAGTAATTTCAAGTGATGAAAAACAGATGAAAGAATCACAAAGTCGTTTTATTCGAAGATTACTTGCAGGAGCAATCGTGTTCTTTGTCATTGCAATTGTTCAATTTGTGTTTAGTGCGATTGGGCAAGATGATAAATTTACAGGATGTATTGCTTGTTTTGTAAGTGGAGATTGTACTGCGAGTATCAAACAGGCTCCTCCAGCATGTTATCAGTGTATTAGTGATAGTAGTAAATACTTATGGCAATCTAGTAATCCAGGAAAAACTGCTAGTTGTCCAGCTGGTTATTATAAGACCAAGTTAACCAATGAGGAATGTGGTCCAAAGGTTTGTTATCAGTGCAATGCCAATGGAAGTATTTATAAATGGGCAAAAGATGGTCAAGCAGATACTGCTTGTCCTAGTGGATATCATTTGATTCAAAATAAAACAGAAGAACAATGTCATTAAATAAAAGATATATAGTTTAAATAAAAATGATGATCTTTTAGTTGTAAATATAGGCCCACATATACCAAGAGTAGGTAAATATAATATAAGAATCATAAAAATTGGTTCTATTTATGAAATAACTATATTTGATATAATTACTTGTATGAAATATATTTTGATCTTCGTTAGGAAGATCTTTTTTGTTTGTCCAAAATTAGTTCCAAAAAGTTCTTCATTGAAACACATAGAGACTATAAAATCGAGTCTTTCTTTGTACTAGATAAGAAGCAATAACTGTTTAGAAATTTCAAAAAATTAGAGAAAATTTAAATTTTTCCTACAAATTTAGCTTATGTCTAGTGAAAGTCCAGTAGAAAAAAGCTTATGATTTAGTTGTACTGGTACAAGTGAAAGGCTAACTATTAAAAGTCAATAGTTTTCTTTCAAAAATTAAAATTGGAAAA
>CAJUHL010000043.1 GCA_910586425.1 uncultured Bacilli bacterium | reverse complement strand
GATCCCCTCTTGTGGGGATTTCGTCTTAATTTTCAAAGACTCTTCAGGGGATTTATAAATTTTGCAATTCATCAAGTTGTGTATCTAACTCGTTAAGTTGTCTTTTTAACTCATCATGCAACCTGTCCCATTTTTTACCGTCATCATTTGCTAATTCTTTTGCCGCCAAACATGCAAGCATTAAATCGCAAATATCAATTCTTTTGACCTGTAACGTTGTTTTAAATTCATTTCTCATATTGTTTGTCCTCCTTGTGTTTCTTGTTTTGTTGTGTGGTTTTGTTTGACCTTGTAAGATTATGATACACCTATTAGTTTACTTTTGCAATATGTAAAGTTCACCAAAAAGTTTATCTTACTTTTGTAGATAATTCACTAATTGGTTTACTCAACAGTTTTGGATTAAATTTATAAGTGTACTTGAAGAAATATATTTTATCTTGTATAATAGATAAAAACAGTACTTGAATGGAGGTATACATATGTCAGCTACAGAAGCAATTAAAAATATACTTAAAGATAAAAATATATCACAAGTTGAATTAGCAGAAAAAATAAAAGTCACAAAGCAAAATCTAAGCAATAAACTTAATAGAGACAATTTTTCAACATTAGAACTAGTGGAAATAGCGGACGCTTTGAATATGAAGCTACTTTTAAAAAATGTATCTGATCAAACGGAATATTTAATAGACTACCCCCCTGAAAATAAGGGAAAACCTAAACGATCCAAAAAAGAATCAGACTAAAGAATCAAAATATTAAAAGAAATTATATTGTTTTTATCTATTTATCAAATACACTAATTAGTTAACTTCCACAAAATATAGTTAATTAATTAGTGTATTTTTTATATTGCAAAAGTAAACTAATAGGTGTACCATAGTCTTATCACCAAACAAAACAAAGCACCTTGATAATTAAAAAATAAAGACTTTACACTCTTCTACAAAACCGCTATAATAAATATATCAATTAACAATCACATCAATCAAAAAGGCGGTGACGATATGGAGGTATTGGAAATGACCGAAAAAGAAATGATGCAAAAGAACGTTGAAGAATTTGTACAATTACAAAGTTACATGCTTTTAGCTGATAAGGATTCAGAAGTATACAAGGCTATGAAAGTAAGATACAATACCCTTAAAGTTATACTCACATCTTCTGGCGTAAATCTTACAGAAATTGACAGAATCAAAGAATAACAACTAAATAACAACTCAAAACTTAGAAAAGTGTAAAGTCTTTATTGAATTATCAAGGGCTTTGCACTTTTTTATTATTTAGGAGGACAACGACAATGATAAAAACAGTCACATACTTTGAATATCAAACATTAAAAGCAATCGGTAAGAAGATCACAATATTAAGAGCTAACGACAATACAGCAACCATTGTTATAGGTAAGTAGACAAAAAGCAATCACAAACATTCATCAATCAACAAACAATAATAACCATTAATCAATCACATTCAACCAAATAAAACAGTTCTCTAAGCAAAGTAGTACCACGTCAACAGTTGAATCAATTAGTCGGCAGTGTGAAAAGTAGCAAGAAGTTGTTTAAACGGCTGAATCAAGTTCAAGAATAGGAGGTCATCAAGTATGGCAAAACAAATTGAAAAAATAACATATGAAGTATATTCATCAGGTTCAGAAATGACCTTTATTATGGAAGATACCATACAAAAGGAAACACAAGATCTTATTCAAACAGAAGTAAAAGGATTTTATTTCGGTGAACCTGATAAGGAATTAACAAAACAATATATTGGAAACTTGAAAGCAGTATTTTAGAATAGGAGGTCATCAAGTATGAAGTATTTTAATAATGTAAACGCATTGGAAGATCTGAGACGGCAGTACAAAGAGCTGTTGAAAAAGTATCATCCCGATAACCCACAAGGTAGTACAGAAGCGTGTCAGGACATCAATGCTGAATATGATAGACTGTTTAAGCTCTTAAAAGATAAGCATGAAAGCAAGTCAGACAAGACGGCAGACGGTACAGCACACAAGGAATCAAGTTACAATGCCAACATGTATGACTGGGAAAACGACAGAGCATTGCGTGAAGTATTACAGCAGATCATTAACTTTGATGGGATTGAAATAACGATATGTGGTCAATGGATTTGGATATCAGGTAATACATACGCATATAAGAAAGAGCTGAAAGAGATCGGATTCAAGTGGGCTAGCCAAAAGAAAATGTGGTTTTGGCATGGAGAAAATTTCAAGAAAAAGAGTCGCAAGACTTTGAGCATGGAAGAGATTCAAAACTATTACGGCAGTACAAAGGTACAGACAGATTCTAGGGTATTACTCGAAGCATGATAACAAACGTAGTCACAAGTAAAAAATAGGGTGTAACCAATTATAACGGCTACACCCTGACATATGGAATAAAAGGAAGGTATAGATATGACGTATTATGCAGTTGATTACAAGGGCAATCTGAAAGAAGTTAATAGAAAAGAATATCGCAGGCGAATGTTAAAAGATGATACATTTGTTGCATATGAAGATGACCATTATTTATTGATGACTGACAGTGCAAATAATATGGAAATTGTAAAACATGCAATTTTAAGAATGTTACAGCCAAATATCTATTTTGACATAGATTGATGTTGGGATAGTACATATTGCTATAATATAAAAGCTATGGACTTTGATGGTTCATAGCTTTTTTGTGTTGCGGTCATTAATATATTGAGGTTGTATTGATTCATGTGTATTCAGCTTGTGCATATGTCATGATTGTGTGGTGTCACATTATTAAACAAGCTTTAATTTGAGATTCAAAGCGTGTTTATGTGGAGAACATCGTCTGATGGTGTAAAATCGCTCTACGTGGCTTGTAGTGCGTTGTAGGGGTATTGTAGGATTGGGTGTGGTGGTAATATAGTGGTTGATGATGGCAGCAGATGTCATTGTGATTATTGATTGTGTTTGCTTTTGTCAATTGGTGTGAGTGATTATGTTTTGTTGATGGTTATGGGTGTTGTAGGAAATAGGGTACTAGGGTATGTTTACATACTTTTTCGGATACTTCATTCTGAAAAAGCGCCTATCTGTTCTCCGCACATAATACGTCTAAATTTTGATATCGAACGAACTACCCAAACAAGAGGGTAGGGGGGTACGTTTCCGTTCAAAATATCAAATCGCATATATACCATATACCCCATATAAAAATACGTCCCTTTTATCGCCAGTAATCTTATATAACTATAAGAATTTCAGACATAACATATTTACCCTAACAATCCTCCACCTGTAACTATTCTATTCGAAATTCTTATAATTACATAAGTATAGCGAGCGTAAACGGCGTGTTACTGATTGGTGCTTCCTGCTATTTTTCTATTCGAGCTATTTTCAACAGGAAGGGGGGTAGGTTTCAATTCTACAGATATTTTACTACCCTATATTAGTATGTTCCCTCTATATGGAATGCGCAATCTTACCGAACATTCTTGTTGTATTCCATAAGATATCCATAAGACAAGAAAGGGGTATGTATCAGTCTAAAATATTTAAGTACCTAATATATGGAGCATGAGATATAAAAACCAGCTCTATCTTTTGTCCAATATGATTTAACAATTAATTACCCGAAAAAACATAGCTATTAAAATTTACTTCATTTTTTTATTATTCTTCATTTTTTACATTTTCCCAAGCATCTATGTAAATTTGCTTAACTTTATCATTATCTTTCTGGATTAACACATATGCATTAAACCCCAAAAATAAACCAGTGCAAATTACTATCTGAACGATTTTCAGCACATCTATATTATCATAATCAAAAAAAGCCAAAAACAAAATTGTAGATGCAATACTCGCATATATAAACGGATTTCTATATGACGACGCGTGACGTTTAATCACTTTTCTCAAATTTACTTTATGTAGCCTCTTTTCCCACTTGTCATTATGAAATACCAACAAATATGCACCTAATTTCATTGAAGCAATATTATAGTCTAGTGCTATAAAATATACTGGAATGATTACACAATAAGACAATAAACACAAAATGGGGTTTGACGCTGTTACTGCCCATGCCAATACAGCTGTGACACCAACATACAGTGCATTATTAGCCTTCCTAACAACATCTAAACTTATTTCTAATTCTTTTTTTATATTATCATATTCTTTTTCTTTCTGAATTTTTGTCATTTATATATCACCTCAATTATGCCTTTAACTTTTTGAATTTAAACCATCATACCACAACCATAACCCAATTACCATATTCTTCCATAAATTCGCAAAAAAATAAGGCATACCAGATAAGTCCACCCTATCCGATATGCCTTATAATCATCTACCCATTATCCCACTATGACCTAATCATCAACCTCAATCTTCTACATACGGCTTTACTTCATACCTCAGCAAAGCATCATACACCTTTTTCGGAACCTTATTTTTATACTTGTCTGCCATAATCAATATATCAGCCTGTTTATGTCTTTTATATTCTGTAAATGCTTCTTCAGGTGTCCCCCAATAAGATAATCTGATTACTTCATCATGTCCATATGGCTTGATTTCTCCATAATACATCTTCATTCTGCTATCATACCTCACACCAAGCGGCAAATCTATCCTCGCATTCTTCCATTTAGGCAGCTTATGCTTTTTACAGTTAGATAACATTGTATTTAATGTCTGCGGAATAATGCAGCATTTATCTGGAGCATACTCTTTATTACCCTGAAACAGTAAATCTTTATCAACCGCCATAGATTCTCCGTCACATTCATAATATTCTGCACTCCACCACTCAGCAAATGCATCCTTGTCATTTAGCCATAAATCACACATGAATGAACCATTTTTATCATTATAGCACCTGTTATAGATGCCATTCCAAATCGAGTATGCGGCATTGGATTTTAATGTAATATACGGTATGTATTCCTGCTGATGCCTTAATTCTTCTACATAAACAATCTCCCGTTGTAAATCAATATACTCATCGTTATTTACCCATACAAGGTTTCTGTAAAAACAATTATTCTTATTCCTGTCAATATGCCATATCTTATTACGGTTATCCGGCTTTACAAGAAAGTGCTCCGCTACAAGCTTGTCTGTATATGTCTCAATTTTATTGCCAATACCACTAAGCGTAAAATGTGCATAGCCTGTCTTGTGCATTCGAAAATCCCTATGCAGGTTATTTACCAAACGTCCATAATTGGATATCCAGTAATTTTTTGTACCATTTACCAATACAAATATTTCATCATTGGCAATTAATTCTATTCCTGATTCTTTAATATCAAGCACACTCTTGTCTGATATGTTGATATATTCCTTAAATTCTTTTCTCTGTTCTATTGATTGCTTTCTTTTCATTTTATATTAATACTTCCTTTCAATTTTCGATATGATAATAGATGCGTCTCCCAATCTGGTGACGCTAAAATAGAGAGTCAGAAGCGGCTCCCTGATTAATTCATGTATTCAGTTGTGTTTGATTTTGGTTATCGCAATCAGTTGCGATTTCTCAATTCTGTGTAATCGTGATTTTTACGTTTCCAGATTTGGAAACACTGACTTTCCCAGCTTATTGGGAAAATAATAGAATCCACACCTTTTAAAGTGTTTGCTTGCGTCCATTTGGACGCATCCATCAACAACAATCTGTCGAATAGATGATTAGACCATAACGAACTAATTTATATTCATTTGCATTTGTACCACCATGGGGCAACCTTTTACACACTTCTGTGGAAAACTCAGCACTTTGTAGGTGTTGAGTTTAAACCCACTGCAAAGTTTAAGGTTCTTCGTTTTGAAGTGAAATAGGTTTTCCCCCAATCTGGTGAAAACTCAAATAATATAAGCGTTTTATTTTGTATGAATATCTTTGCTTGCCAAAACTGGTAAGCAAACCTTTTAAAGCGTTCGCTTTGTAACGAACGGAAGTCTTTTTATAATACTTCCATTATATGAAGGGCTGTAACGAATCGTTACCCACTAATATATTCAAGCCCAATTTTGTCAGTTGAGATTTTCATTCTGCAAGTTTCAAATCATTCAAACTGAAGGATTTGAAATCTTTCGCACACTTGTGGTCTAACAAATGAAAAACTTAGCCCGTTCACTTCTGGACAATCTTGTCCAAAACCTAATAACAACTGTACCTACAGGTACGCACCAGTTACCCACGGGAAACCATCGTCTCACAGAGCTATGGTATGTCGCATAATACTACCCACCTAAATTTTCATACTGGCAGCAGATATGTAATATATCACAATATTACTGCCATTGCCATTAGTAGCAACATTGTCCACGATGGACAACACTTTCCACTTTTACGGATTCTGTTTGAACCGAAATCGTTAATTCTAATCACTCAGCGCCATTTGGTGCTCAGATTTCCATTTTAGGAATACGTTAAACCGACATCTGAAATAATACCCTGATTCAAACCGTAATTATTAGGGTTAAATTTCTAAAGTCGTTTTTACCGACTTTTGGATTTACTTGTTTTCAAGGATGTAAATATTCTTTACTCCCTTTACTATTCCACAATGAAGGTAACTAACAGTGACCTCCGCTTACTCCTTCCAATCGGACTAATCGGCAAATAACCGTATATTTCAAAGGATATGCTTATAATGAGTACCCTCTAAATGGTGGATACCTATGCCCTGAAACAGGGTAGCCCCTATAATAAAATTTCCACAATAGATACAATACAACTTTCCTTCAAAGGGATATCGTGAAACGCTATAGCCCTATAAAAATAGTTGGGAAATCCAATCTATACATATGCGCCACAAATGGCTCCGTCAATTCTGTCGAAGCCGTACTTTTTGATGTAACCACGATTTCGTGGGCAGCTACAATAATCAAGTGGAATAATTTTCTACTTGATAAAAGGGTTTTCGCACGAATTTTTTAACGATTGAGATTTATATATAACAGTGTCCTTTGAAAGCCAGTGTAATATATAAACCTGCGTCCAAATGGACGCAAGATGCTTTCATAGCAGCGTCTAATTTGACGCACCTTTATTTTCAGAGGGGTACAAAACATCCCCCACCTACATAGCCCACAAGGATATATTTTCAAAATACAGCCTAAATAACTAATTCAGCATCAATACAGATCATCTATATCAATATAATCTGAATCTTTTCCAGTAACGCAAAATATCCCATGACTGCTATTATCATGAGATTCATTAATGTTTATATCATCTGTTTTGGATGATATGGCATCTTGTTTTAGAGTCTTAAAATTATTTGAAGACTCTACTTTGCATACTTCATTCTGTCCCACACAATCTGTATTTACTAATGGTAGGTTCATTTGAACCTCCCCCTCTGTAGGCATGTCAAGTATTTCTTCTACAGAGAAATCATGCTCCATGGAGACAGGATTGCCCCAGTTGTCATTACCACCAAAAATCTGTTCAATATCTGATGCATCATTATTATCTGCCAGTAATATAATATCCTCGTCAATCTTATCATAATACTGTTGAAACAAAGCTTTTTCAATTGCTTTTAAATCAGATAGTTCCACAGGTTTTCTATAGCTTTTCACCAATGACTTTCTTACTTTGGTTCTGATCCTGTTTGTTATATCCAGTGCAAGGCAATCCTGGTCACTTTCTTCAAGCTCCATATCAGAAATAGCTATTCCACGATAATATGAAATCAGGGGACGATCTTTACATATGGAACTATAATCAGGATGGAATGTTGGATGCTGATATGATAATTCACAATTCAATTTATCAATGGCATACTCATCATCTTGCAGCATTCCCAGACTCAACTCCTTAAACTCCTTAGTGAGTCTCTCCTTCGAATATATTATTTTCAATAACTGTCTGCCCTTCATCTTTTTACTCAGCTTATAGTCTTCGTTCATATCATTACAAACAATTGTTTCATTCTCCTCAATGCGTTCATTTAATACATCAGTTATAACATTTCCTCTTGTACGCTTTCCTAACTGATATGTAAATTTATACTGATCCTGATAGGTTATCTTATTCTTTTTGTCTAAATACGCCAGTGCTTTCAGAAACATACTTTTCAGTTCTGATTTTGCCGCCGAAACATATTCACAAAATAACTTACCATCAGAAATGTTGTATTCTTCACACACTGCATCAATTTCATCAGGGTGATAAACCGCATTGCAGATTCCTTTATGCATCAATTCCAATTTCTCACAATACCAGTCTGTAAATGAATACCAGTTATCATCAAGATCAAACTTTGCCTGTAGGTAATCAATCATTGACTGGATGTTTTTTGTATTGTTACTCGTGTAATTTGATGTATCATTTATTGCCTTTCTGATTTTTTCTTTAGGCGCATCATACACTTTTGTAATCACAAACGCATTTCCATCTCTCTCATATTCAAAATACCTTTTCCAATCCTCTAATTGTAACTGTTTTGATTTACCTGTTTTTATCGGTTCATGAAGGTATTCACAAATCTTTCTGTAATTTTTAAATCTACCAACAGTAATTGTTTCAATCAATTTATTAAATTCCTTTCATTTAACATCTATCTCATTATTTGAGAGTCCTATTCAGCCATTTTGTATAAAGTGGGTTACTCTTTTCTTTATCAAATTCCATAACCAGTTTATTATCATAATAAATTTTTACTGGCTGTAATCCATTCTTGATATAAAGTCCTGCCTGTTTCATGTCAATAATTTTTACTGTTTGTCTTTCCATTTTATTCTCCTTCTTGTCACTTTGTTTACATATAAAGTTTTCGCTACGCTCAAAAGTCTGATTTTTAAAATTTGTCACTTTTTTAGAAAGTACATATTAGAAGAAGATTTATATGCATCTTCTAAATTGGTGACAACTTTTTTATATGTGTTTTCCAAATTTGTCCAATTGAGAACTACATATAATGTACTTCTATATATGTGCATCTCAAACAGACAAATTTGGAATCACAGTACAAAACCGACGATTTGGAGTGCGACAGCACGACAACTTTATATGTAGTTCTCAATGTTCTTTTTCAACTAAATCACCTTTACAATAAATATTTCTACTTTTAGTTTTCTTTGTGACATCCCGTTTGGGGACACCACATATATACATTTCTCATTCTGGTAAATATTTTTTCAGTTGTGAATACATTTCACACCCGAAAATTTTAGGGGATAACAAACTTCGATACCCTTCTATACTTCTTCCACATCTAATTCTATAAGGTATGGTGAACTTCATCACCCCTCATATATTTCTCCATCTAATTGTAGAAAACCTAACAAAATTCCATATTTGCATTTTCTAACTTGTTCAGCCTATAAATCAAAATGTTAAATTTTTGCATTGTAATTAGGACTGAACATTTCATTCAGCCCTTTATATAATTCTCATGCTAAATATTTGATTTGTTTATTGGATTTTCTGTGTAGATACACACAATGGATTTGTTTATAGAAATTTAATAAATTGATTCAAGAAATCTCATTACTTTTTTCTAAGTAACCACCAGATAATCAACCGCTTTCTTTATCTTCTCCATCTCATTACTGTATATCCTGTATGCAACATTCTTTGCTGATTCAATTGAAGCACATTTTTCAGGCTGTAACCTTCTGATGCTCCCTTTCCCAAATGCATACAGGTAATATTGATTGTCTTTCGGATCATGATTAATCTGAAATTCTATCTTTATCACGCCACATAGATTAATCGTACAATGACTACTGACAACCACATTCTCTGACACAACATCTTTCCATTCTAAATCTTTAAACTTCATTAGACACACTCCTATATTTTTAAATTTTCACTCCACACTTTTGCGGAGTCAGATTTTTCATTTGGCAGCAGAGCTGTCATCAATCTTACATCTCAATGGACACCATTCAGGACATATCCCTGGTACATCATCTACACATAATTTCCCCATTTCATCTGTCCTATCTTCATGATCACAATAATAAATCCTGTTCCCATAATCATACATCTTCATATACTCACATTCGCTGCAATTAACTGTATTATCCATATGTAACCTGCTCCTATCCTCATTAATCTCTACAACTGCATTATCAATCATGTTGTTTACAATCCGTTCTAATTCATCTGTAGTACATTTACCATATAAAGCATTAATACTGTCCATATTCTTTTCACTGATTATTACAATTCTGTCTTTTAACTGCATATGACTATTCGTTCCTTCTTTCCTTGATTCTGTCTGCAAGTCCCTCACTTGCAACAAACTTTATCTTTTCATGTTCGGGTATGATGCACTCTTGTCCAGTTTGTGGATTCCTGCCTGTTCTCTCTTTCACTGTTTTCATCTGAAAGCTGCCAAAATTTAAGAGTTTTACTTTCTCATTCTCACTCATACAATCCATAAGTGTCTCAATGAATAGATTCAATCCCTTCATAGCGTCTTTCTTTTTTATGCCGCCTTTTTCTGCCATCCTGTCTGCAAATTCTTTTTTATTTACTGACATACTTATGTACCTCCTTAATTTCGTACTGAAAATCCTTTACCCTTCAAATATTCCATTGCCAAATTTAAAAGTTCCCCATTTTCTACAGTCGTTTTCATGGTATCGTCCCAGACATGAGGTGTATTGCTGCCTGTATTTAATCCACCATGTAATACCATGCCTAGCATTACTGGCATAAGTGCTGCTTGTAACTGGTTCATGTTGCTAATATGCTTTGCCATCATTCATCATCTCCATTTTTAATTTCTGCATCTGTTGGTATATATCCGCTTTTCTTTAGAATATCCATCTGCTGTCTGCTAAGTGGTAATTTATCCAATCCATAAATACCATTTTCAATATTTCTAAGCAGATTCCTGTTCATGGTTTCACTTAAAAGGTTGTTCCGGGTTATCTTTAGTTTTGTGTATGGTGGATTGCCGCCATCTTTATTACACATAGGAAGATTAAAGTTTCCTTCATGGACTTTTACTTCTGGTATAACGGAACCAACCTTTGATATTTCTATCCTCTCTCCTTCGGCTAATGCTTTTCTGCATTCGTCCATATACATAAGCAGAATATTTGTAATCAACTGCTTTGTAATTACTTTCTTGTCGTAAACATTATCTTCCCTGTTGTATATACGTTTTGCCATTTTATAAGCCGACAATGCTTTTACTCTTGCCATTAGTTTTGATTCTCCTTTCTAATTTTGTCAATGAAATGCCGTTTTTATGTTGTGATGGTTTTGTGGTGGTTATTTGATAGTTGGTGATTGATGGTTAATTATTAAAAATGATAAATTGAATGGTATAGTGATTCTGGAATACCGCTGTGACGTTCTGTGAGGCTTATAGAGCGTATTTAGCATTGATTGCAAAGAAAATATGCAGGTGCCAAACAAGCCCTGTATACCCTTATTTAGCATAAAGCATACATAGCTTGCATCAAGCATAATTTTATAAGTCTTTATATATCCACCGTCCATCTTTATCCTGTCCGATTACATGATCCTCATACCATTGGTTACAAAACTGGGCATACTCTCGATATTGCCTTTGTAGTTCCGATATGCTATTGTCTGTCTCCGGTAAGGATTTCTCTGACGATTGTTTTGCCGCCTTTACTTTTAACTGTTTTCTCGTTTTTGCCTCTTCAAAATTAATTATATTCATTGTGTTCCTCCTCGTTTTTTCGTATTATCTTTTTAGGTTATCGTGATATTTTAAGGCATCAAAATAAGCCCTCTATCAATTATATTTCTACAACTGATAAAGGACTTATGCTGATGTCCTAATTATTTAATTATGAGAATTTTTGTTCATATCAAACTCTTTTGTTTCTACACCATTACTACACCAATTTGCCATGAAAATATATGAATTTATATAGAGATATATAGAACCTATTATTATCAAAAGCCTTATATTATGCGGTTTTATCAAGATATATAGACTTATATGAACTTATATAAATTCTACGCGATATACTGATTGATAATGTCGTCTGTATCGCTTTCATAGATAACCTTTGCTTTTACCTCAATGTCTATATCTGCACCCTCAAAAAATTCTTTAGACAGAGATATTTTATCGGGTTTCCTCCCTTTGTTTCCCGTAAAAATAACATAAAGTTCAGGCTTTGGCATTTTTACTTTCTTGCTTTTGTAATAGTCTTGGCTGGTACGCTGAAAATATTCGTGATAACTCTGCGCAAGATACAGCAAAATTCTTACTAAAATATTCACTGTCCATGTTGACTGCGCCTCCACAAGTATCATCAACTTATTA
>CAJUHL010000042.1 GCA_910586425.1 uncultured Bacilli bacterium | reverse complement strand
AAGATCAATTAACAAAATTTAATGACAATAGTATTACTTACGATGAAATAGGAAATCCACTTACAATAGGGAATAGTATAGCATTAGATTGGATGAATGGAAGACAATTGAATCAATATAGTGATTCTAATCATACAACAAAATATGAATATAATATAGATGGAATTCGTACAAGTAAAACAATAGTGCCATATGCTCCCTCATATGAAGAATCTAAACCATGTACGACTGCGAAGATTGTAGATGGGGATGTGGCAAGAGGAGATAGGTTAACAATTCTTCAATCTATTGACCATGTAGAATTTGGAGGAGATGTTATGTGCGATAATAAAAGTTCAGCTTTATCAGTTGCGATTGCATTTAAAGGTTATTTTTATCATAATTCACATTGTAATGGTGCAACGGGTTACTATCCCCATTTATCATCCGTGGGCTGGACCAAAACATCCACATATTTGGTTCTATCCCACTTTATAGGAAAGGAAGAGATACTGGTGTTAGTAAAGAAAAATATTGATGGAGATGCATATAAAAAATTATTAGATTATGCCTTTTCCAAGTGTGATACTATATCAATAATTAAATATTGTGATCAACATTCCCAGGAAAATAATGAGATTATAAAAATTATTTTATCTAAAAGCCAATATACAATAAATGATATTGTTAGTAAGTATTCTGAAAAATTGATAGAAGAAATGTATAATCATTTTATAGATGATTCTGTGATATTTGATGATGAATATAAAAAAAAATTTGAAAAGAGAATTGACGAAAATTTTGATAAAGAACATGCTGAACGATTTAAAAAAAGGAATAGACAATTATGCATATGGCACGCACTTGGGTTTACAGTTTATAATGCATTAAGTGATAGATGGTCGAAACAATATAAAAATAATATAATTATTAAAAAAGAAAAGAGTATATCTGATATTGATTATAATTTAATTCCATATACTAACACCTATTATATGAAATTAGATAAACACATAAAACAAGAAATATTGAATAAAAATTCAATTTACGATTGGCGTTTTCCAACATCATTAGAAGATTTATGCTTTTATAAGAATGATTATTGTTGGTTATATTCAGTCGCCCATGAAGAAATATGTGATATATTTTGTGAAAATGAGGAAGAATACGAATACTTAAAATCAATAGGAATCGAATTTGTAGATGATAAGTTTGTTCCATCCCCAAAGGAACAATTAATCTATGAAGAATATTAAGAATTTAGAGTAAAATCTAAATTCTTTTCTATAAATTTTGCTTATGTCCAGTGAAAGTCCAGTGAAAAAAGTGATATGATTTTTATGTAAAAGAAAATGAATTTGCAAATCTCTATCTTTTACATGGAAAAGAGGAAATCAAATGGAAGAATTTATAGAAAAATTGATGAATGTAAATGAGCCCAAAACATTATTTCTATTATGTGGAATATTTATTTTTACAGATGTCATTACAGGCTATCTAAAAGCTTTTAAACATAAAACAGTAAATTCATCTATTTCAAGAGATGGGTATATCAAAAAAATCGCATGGTTTGTTGCCTTATTATTAGGTTTTGTAATTGATTATTTTATTCAGATTAATCTATTCTTAATTGGTAGTGCAATTGTTTGCATTGCAACAGAAGGTATTTCTATCTATGAAAATTTAGATGAAGTAGGAATTTATTTACCATTCAAAAAATACTTTGAAAAAATGAACGAAGGTGAAATGAATGAAAAAGGGTGATACCAGTAGAAGAGATGGAATTCAAGATGTATTATGTCCATTTACGGATTGGTATTGTACACAAGGAGCAAATGATTCCTATTCTCATAAAGGTAGTGAGGCAAATGATGTTAGAGGTTTAAGAGCGGGAATTCGTTATCCATACTATGCACCAGTCGATGTAAGATGTGTCCATATTAATAGAGCATATGCATTTGTATGGTGGCAATCTGTAGAAAAAGTAAGACTTGCAGATGGTAAAGATTAGTTTTCATAACTAACTTCTAAAAACAAAAAAGTAGAAATGGTATTTACTAGAGAAGATGGAACATATTCTGGAGCAGATATTATAAGATATCCATTTAAAATTATTTATTATGAATTAGGAATCAACTTTGATATTGAAACTACAAATATTACTGAACAAGAACTAATGGATTTATTATTATCAATTATTAAGTAAAATAACAATTTAAGGGGCATATCATTATGATATGTTCTTTCGTATAAAAAAGTAAAATAGTAATTTAGTGAATTGCCAGAGTGGCATTAGTTTGTTAAAATGTTTTTATAAGATTTACTATGTTATAAATAATAGACTTTCTTATTGTAAATATAGTTTAAATAAAAGATTGGAGAATTATTATGAAACTTTCGAGTGTTAAAGCATTAGAAATGTTAGAAAATGCGAAGGGACAAACCGAATCTGATGGTTGGATTATTCATTCGATTTGTGTTGGAAATTGTGCTGGGAAAATTGCAGAGGCTTTAAATTTAGATGTTGAATTCGCCAAAACATTAGGATATATACATGATATTGGAAAATCCATTGGGGAGAATAACTCTCATGTTATAGGTGGGTATAATTATTTAAAAAGTCTTGGATATGATGAAGAATACTGTAATATATGCTTAATACATTCTTACTTAAATAATGACATTTATTGTACAGCAGGTGGAATTCCATCAGATATTCCTTTTAGGACTGAATTTATAAAAAATCATAAATATTCAGAGTATGAAAAAATAATCAATCTTTGCGACTTGATGTGTACTAAAGTTGTTAATACAGTTGATAAAAGACTAATTGAAGTTATGATTAGAAGGGGCGTATATGAAAATACACAATATCATATTAAAGAAACTTATAAATTAAAAAAATATTTTGACGATTTATTAGGTTATAATCTTTATGATTTATTTCCTGAAATAAAGGAAAGATTATAATTTAAAACCCATAAAGTAAGATTTTATTAATAAGGTATAATTTCAATGAGTCAGGGATGTAAACTTTGTTTGCAAAAAATTTAAAAAGTATAGCTTAATGCCTTAAAATGAAGGTGGTAAATATAAAAAATAGGGTGATATCCTTTTAAAATTCAAAAACAATTATGCTTTTACTTATGTATTTCTAACTGCTTGTTATACAGGGATGAGAACTGGAAAGCTTGTGTCTTAACATGGAAATATACTTATTTTGAAAAGAAAAGGATAGATATAGATAAATACATGTTATAATAGTGTAAATGTTGGAGGGTTATATATGATTTATACATATCAGGAGCTATGTCAGAAAAAAGAAAATGGAGAACAATTAAATTGGAATGGGATTACCAAAGAACAGTTAGAAACCTTATTTATAGATGAACATATCCCCAATAATTTGATTGCAGATTTATATAGTATCAATGGAGGAGAAGTGATTAGTAAAAGAAATAAATGGGGTATTAAACAAAATTCGGCTAAATATCTCTATAAAAGACTGGAAGAAAATAATTTAGAATCTTTTAAAAAATTGAATCAGGACTCTAAAGAAAGATTAATAGGTAAAAACAATATCGATTGGATATCAAAGGCCTTAACGCACTATGTTTTTAGAAATGGACCAGTTGAAGATATGCATGCGAACCATCAACTTTCACAAGAAGACATGAAAAGATTAAATAAATATATGGTTGATAGAATAGCAGGATTGTTAAAACTCATTAATGATGGACAATGGCTAAAAATAGAACTAATGCTTTCTGCTTTCAGGAATTATGGCGTAGAATGGGATCCTTGCGAATATGATACCAAAGAAATAGATATGATTTTTAAACATCGTTTAGGTATTTGGGAAGATGAGGAAATCACAAGTTAAAGTGAATCAGCCAATCCAATTGTAAATATAAATCTTGTTTGAAATTAAAAAACAATTCCAAGAAAATTGTGTTACAGTAGTTAATATAGCAGTATAATGATATATATGAAAGATGGTGAATCTTTATGGATGAAAAGAAAAAATTATGGATTATGATAGGTATTATTTCAGCGCTCATTATTTTTACAATTGGAATCTACTTTGTTGGAAATCTTAAGGTTAAAAAATTACTCAAAGATATGGAAGAACAAATCAATCAAGAAGAAACACAAATATTTTATTTTTCTAGACCAACTTGTCATTACTGCACTTTACTAAAACCGATTACTGATACATTAGGGGAAGAATACCAATTGACTTATTATTCTATCAATACCGATCAATATAGCCCAAATCAATTACAAAAAATTCTAAAGAAATTTGGATTAGATAGTAAAACATTTGGAACGCCTTATATTGTAATTACCAAAAATGGTAAAGTGATTGGACAACTCAGTGGGTATGCTGATGAAAATGTTGTCTTTGCGTTATTTCAAAAACACTTGCTTATCCCATCGGATGCTCATTTAGCATTTGAATATTTGGATTATAATACATTCCAGACCATATGGAATAGTGGGGAAAGAAGCTTAATTATGATTGGTGAAACTGGTGAAAAAAGTGTACAGGCAAGAAATATATTAAAACCATTGATTGGAGCACATAATCTCAATATCTTATATATGGATATTGCCGAAACAGGAAGCAATGAAAATTATAGTACCTTTTTATCAACGATTGGATATACAGTAGAACCAACCTATCCTGTATTAATGATAGTTGAAAACGGAATGATTGTCTCTCAAACCAATCAAATGACAAAAGAAGAATATGAAATGTTTTTAAAAACAAATCAGTATATAAAATAAATGGAGGTTTTATGAATAATACAGTATACAAACAAGCAAAGGCCTTTAAAAAAAGATATCGATTGACTATCGCGTGGAGAATGAAAGCCCATTCTAAAATAGTTGAAAAACACTTAAATCCTAAAGAACAGGTATTATATGTCTTTGCGGCACAAAAAAATGATAATCCATTAGATATCATTACCAGTTATATATGTGTACTTACCAATCGTAGATTGATTTTAGCTCAAAAACGATTATTATTTGGATATTTCTTTCTTTCCATAACACCAGATTTATTTAACGACTTAAAAGTAAATATGGGAATTATATGGGGAAAAATATATATTGATACTGCCAAAGAAGTGGTAGCGCTTTCCAATATACAAAAAGATGCTTTAAATGAAATTGAAACCAATATAACTGAATATATGATGGAAGAAAAGAAAAAATATGCGAACTTTCAAACCAATCGAAAAAATGAAAACTAGAGAAAAAATAAATATCTCTAGTTTTCTAATGTATAAATATTTCTAGAATAAAATAACAACATATTTTCGATTTTAAAAATATATGATATACTAAATGAAACGAAAAGTAGGTGATAAAAATGAAAACTAAAACCATTTTAACTGGGATTCGTCCAACAGGTAATATGCATTTAGGGCATTATTTTGGAGCGGTTAAAACATGGAAAAAACTGCAAGAAGAGGAGTACCCATTTTTTTTAGAAATTGCGGATGTACAGGCACTTACAGACCATTTTCATCAACCTGAAAAAGTACGAAAAAATGTAAGAGAAATTACAATCGATGCTTTAGCATGTGGAATTGACCCTAACAAAACCAATATATTTATACAATCCATGATTCCTGAAATTGCCGAATTAACCGTATTCTACTCCAATTTAGTTACCATCGCGCGTCTTTATCGTAATCCAACTGTGAAATCGGAAATGAAGCAAAAAAAAGAGTTGTTCGGAAATGATGGAGAAGGGATTACTTATGGATTCATAGGGTATCCTGTGAGTCAAGCTGCTGATATTACAGCATTTCATGGAGCATATATCCCATGTGGTGATGATCAATTGCCTTTATTAGAACAATGTCGTGAGATTGTTCGTAAATTCAATAAAATTTATGGGGGAACATTACTAGAACCAGAAGCGATATTAAGTGAAAATACACGAATCAAAGGATTAGATGGTAACGAAAAAATGGGAAAAAGTTTAGGCAATGCAATTTTTCTTTCTGATGAAGAAGAAACCGTTCGTACAAAAATCATGGGAGCCATTACAGATCCTGAAAAGAAAAAAAAGGATGATCCAGCTAACCCTGACATTTGTATGGTTTATTATTATCATAAACTTGTAAATAAGGACAATCTAAAGACAGTATGCAAAGAATGCAAAAGTGGGGCAAGAGGATGTGTTGCTTGCAAAAAAGAATTAATTGCTAATATGCTTGCATTTTTAAAACCCATTCAGGAAAAAAGAAACTATTATTTAAAGCATCCAGAGGAAGTAGATATAATCCTAAAAGAGGGTACAAAAAAAGCCAAAGAAATGGCAGAAGAAACGATAAAAATTGTAAAAGAAAAAATGCAGATAAGGTATTTTGAATAAAGTAGCAAGAAGGAGAAATAAATATGTTAGATGTAAAAGAAAAAATAGATGTTCCATCTAGATGTGGAATTGACTGTAGTAACTGCAATTATTTAGAACAAAAAATGTGTACAGGATGTACAAATATAGATAAACCATTTTGGGCAGATGCTTGTCCAGTTAAAAATTGTTGCGAAAGTAAAGAAATTGCTTGTTGTGGTAAGTGTGATGATTTTCCATGCGAACAATTACAATCTTTTGCATATGATAAAGAACAAGGTGATAACGGATTAAGAATTGAAAATTGCCGTAAGTGGTGTTCAAAAGAAAATTAAATGGGGAATAAAATGATAAAAGAAAAAAGTTTGACAATAAATCTATTAGTGACCATACTTACCTGCGGACTATATGGACTTGTATGGTTTTTTACAATATCAGATGATACTGGAAAAATATCTGAAGACAGTAGTATGTATGGTTTGGTAGCAATTTTGCTCACATTACTTACTTGTGGTATTTATAAAATATATTGGAGTTATAAAATAGGAAAATTACTTTATGAATCAAAACAAGTAGCTGGTATGCGGGCAAGTGACAATTCTATTTTATATTTGATTCTTAGTCTATTTGGATTCGACATCATAAATTATTGTATTATGCAATCAGACTTAAATGATCTTGCGGTGATGCAATGAAAAAAATATTGAGTGTAATAATACTTCCATCAATCGGAATATTGTTATACTTTTTTGATGCCAATCATATTCCTTTATTTCCTTGTCTTTTTCATAAAATAACAGGTTTTTATTGCCCAGGATGTGGCATCAGTAGAAGTATACTTGCCTTACTTCATTTTCAGTTTTATCAAGCATTTCGCTACAATATGCTTGGTTTTCTATTTTTCCCTTTTCTCCTATTTTATTTTCAATATCAGTTGATTTGTTGGGGATTTGAAAAACAAGATAAATTAACTTCTAAAATTTCGAAACAATGGTTATTTGTTACTATTATATTAGTTATTTTGTATGGAATCCTACGGAATACAACTATTTTGAATTGGCTTGCACCTGTTAAATTATGAAATTATATTGAAATTATAAAAATATCTGATATAATGTAAGAAGAATAAAGGAGAGGATAGTGTGAATAGAATTTTTTTGCGTGATTCAAACAATAAAAAAATAAACCCAGAATTGGTACGTTATTTTAAATATCAGAATGACTACTATCTAATCTATACATTTCATGAAATTGATGAAAAGAATTTTATGACATTATATGTGGTAAAAGTAATGGAAGAATTGGGGCAGCCAATTGCTAAAAATTTGTCTAACGATTGGGAATGGCAAAATATGCAGATGGTAGTCAAACAGATGCTTAGAGAAATCAAAAGAAACCAAATTCTTTCATTTGAAGATGCCAATCTAGAAACCATTCAGGGAATTAGAGTAATGAGTGCACGAAGTTTCAAATTACTATCCTCACTTGTACAAATTTTAAGTGGAGAACCAGAAGAAAAGGATAATACAGAATTAGTTGAACAAGTGCAAAAACCTGTAACAGTTTCATATCAAATGGAAAAAAAGGCAGTAGAAGAGCCAAAAGAATTTACAGTAAGTGATAAAATCAATTTACTCAATCAATTGAAACAGGCATGTCCATTTCAGATAGACAATAAAAAATGTTTTTGGATGAAGGAAGAGCTAGAGACAAGGAGTATTGTACCCATTTCGCATAATGCAGTATCAGAAGAGATAGAAGATGTGCAGGATGCCAAAATAGATACATTTAAGATTTTGGATGAGACATTAATAGATATTGAAAGTTATCAAGAATTACAAGAAGAAAATAACCGATTAAAACAACAAATCTTACAATATCAGATAAAATACCAAGCCATAAAGGATTTGCTTCTAAAAGACGAATAGTCTTTTTTTTATGCCTGTATCATAAACTGAAATAGAGGTGAATATATGAAAAATGCATTACAATACTACTACCATTTATCCATAGAAAATATTCACCAAATAGAGGGCGTATATAAATTTACGCTTCAAAATCAGTACTATGCTCTTTATCCATATGATGGAGATTTGAATCAAGTAGAGGCCATTTATAATTTAAGTGTTAATTTATGGAAATATGGGGTATATTGTCACCAAATTATATTTAATATAGAAAAAAAGATTGTAACAATCATTAACAATATACCTTATATCCTCATCAAAAGTAATTATGCATTGGAAGAAAAAATTACCATGGAACATTTGATTTCTTTTTCTAATATGACAAGCAATATACCTTACCAAAGTGAAGTTCGTCATGACAATTGGGAAAAATTATGGAGCGAAAAAATAGACTATTTTGAATACCAAGTCAATCAATTTGGAAAAAGCCATCCTATCATTCGTGATAGCTTTAGTTATTTTGTAGGACTAGCTGAAACAGGAATTAGTTTATTGAATCAAACCAAATTAGACTATAAAAATTTAGTAGTTTCTCATAAACGAATCAAAAGAACGCAAACAGTATTTGACTTATATAATCCGCTATCTTTTATTGTTGATTTAAAAATAAGAGATGCCTGTGAGTATTTTAAAGAATCATTTATAACCAACAAAAATATTTGGGATGATATTGAATATTATTTAAGTCACAATGTGTTAACAAGATATGAATATTTAATGTTCTTTATTCGAATGCTCTATCCCTCTTTTTATTTTGATTTATATGAAGATATCATGCACTATAATAAAGATGAAAAACTACTTATTCCAGCAATTGAACATATCAATGAATATGAAATATTACTTAAAAAACTATATATTTTTATTGGGAATATAGTTACTTTACCTGAAATTGAATGGATAAAAAAAATATAGAATTTTATTCTTCTATACTTTTTAAATTTATAACTTCCTTTACTTCTGGGACTTCTTCTTTAATAGCCATTTCAATCCCATCTTTTAAAGTAAAATCAATCATCTCACAATTAGAACAAGCCCCCATCATCTGAATGTAAACAATGTTGTTTTCATATTTTATAAATTCAATATTTCCACCATCATTGATTAGAAAAGGACGTAAGGTATCAATGATATCTATAATTTTTTCTTCTACTGTCATGCAATCACCATTTATATTATACAAAAATGATTGATTTTCGTAAACACTTTTTTAAGTTATAATTTTATGATATAATGGGCAAGAGGTGTCGTCCATGGAAAAGTATGAAAAAGGTAAAATAATTAAGGGAACAGTAAGTGGGATTGAGCCGTATGGTATTTTTGTTCATATTGATGAATATTATACTGGATTAATACATATATCAGAAGTATCTACTGGTTTTGTGAGAGATCCATCTCGTTTTGCTTCAGTGGGGGAAATCATTAATGTAAAAATATTAGATGTGGACGAAAAAGAGTATCAAATGAAATTAAGTATCAAAAATATTTCTTATCGCAACCGAATAAAAAGAAAAAGACGACAGATTGTAGAAACAAAATCTGGATTTCGAACATTGGCATACAAGTTACCATTTTGGATAGAAGAAAATATAAAAAATGGCAAAAATAAAATAAATTCTATTGACAAATAAATATAGAAATGATATAGTTAATTACGTCCAGTACATGGGCGATTAGCTCAGTTGGTTAGAGCACCTGCCTTACAAGCAGGGGGTCGTAGGTTCGAGTCCTACATCGCCCACCATTATTTTTTTGCCGAAATGGCGCAATTGGTAGCGCAACTGACTTGTAATCAGTAGGTTACGGGTTCGATTCCTGTTTTCGGCACCATATTTGGAGGGGTAGCGAAGTGGTCAAACGCGGCAGACTGTAAATCTGTTCCTTCGGGTTCGATGGTTCAAATCCATCTCCCTCCACCACTTTATTTGGTTAGATTGCCTCGTAGCCAAGCGGTAAGGCACCACACTTTGACTGTGGCATTGCGCTAGTTCGAATCTAGCCGAGGCAGCCATTTTTTATTATTATGTTCCGTTAGCTCAGCCGGTAGAGCATTTGACTTTTAATCAAAGGGTCTGGAGTTCGAATCTCCAACGGGACACCATCGTGCCTGAGTGGCGAAATTGGTAGACGCACAGGACTTAAAATCCTGCGGGAGTCAAATCCCGTGCCGGTTCAAGTCCGGCCTTAGGCACCAGATTGATAGGAAACTCGAACTTTTATGTTTCGAGTTTTAATAATCCCAAAATTATGGTAAAAAATTTATAAAAATTTAATTGATGCTGTCAATTTAGTAAACACACTTGTACATTGACAACATCAATGAACGTGTGAAAAGAGTAAATTGTTTTAATAGTTATTTTAGAATTATGTTTATAGATTGTATTAAAATTAGGGGGCTATATGTCTAAAATTAGTAATGTGTTAACAATGCTTGAATATTTAAGTTCAGGAAAAAAATATAGCATAGCTGAATTATCCAAAAAACTAGAAGTTAATCCGAGAATGATTCGAGTGTATAAAAATGAAGTTGAAAAAGCAGGAATTTATATCGATACTATTAAAGGTCCATATGGAGGATATGTACTAAACCAAAATATAAATATTCCTAAAAGATTTATAACACCAAATAAAATTGAAGTAAAAAATAAAAATTTCTTTAATTTGATAAATAGAGCGATTAAGGAAAAAGACAAATGTTTTATAGAGTATTATTCTAAAGATCAAAAAAATATATCAGAAAGGATAATTCATCCTTATGATTTACTTCTGCTCGGATCAGAATGGGGAGTAGCCGCCTATTGCGAATCAAAGGAAGAAATAAGAATTTTTTATATTAATAGAATTAAAAATATAAAATGATTGGGAAATTTTTATAACTGACACATATATTTCCTCTTCTTTTGCTAAAATGTAATTAACAAAGGAGAGATGTGGTATGGAAATATTAACATTTGTAACAGGAAATATAAATAAAGGATTTGAAATTGAAGAAAGATTTAATAGAGAGCAGATACCTATTGAAATTATAAAAATGGATTTTGAAGAACCAGAAGTGAATGATATAGAAACTGTTTCAAAGAGTAAAGCAATACATGCTTATCAAATTTTAGGAAAACCTTGTTTTGTAATTGATTCGAGATTTAACATTCATAATTACCCCAATAATCGTGAATACCCTGGTGCATTTGTAAGACGAAGTGGAATCGTTAGGGATATAGATGGATTATTAAATACATTAAAAGATGTTAGAGATAGAAGTTGTCAATTTTTAGATTGCTTAATTTTCTATGATGGAACAGAATTTTCTTGTTTCTATGGAAGAGATGAAGGAATCATAACATATGAAAAAAGAGGAAAATAAAGCAATGCGTTCAGACTTGTGGTATGTATTTCAACCAAAAAATTCTGTTAAAACATTAGCAGAGATGACCGATGAAGAAAGAATCAATCGAAAAGACGGACATATTTCAGCTAAAGAACAATTTATAGAGTGGTACAAAAAGAATTATTTAGACAAAAAACAATTAATAAAAGATATGAATATATAATATACTATAGTCAGCTAATAAATTATTACTAACTATTTATTTTGCCTAATAAGTTGTTTTTGTCTCTCGTAACATAAGCAAATTATCTAGTGTGTCTTGAGAGATATTTTAACTCTATCAAATAGGGTTTTATTTTGGAATATCAATTTGAAATAGTTTCATATTTTTTAAAAATAGATTTTCATTGTCAATATGAGTAATCTTTTTTCATAAATTGAATAAAATGTATTGCAATAAGAAAAATATTTTGTTATAATCAAATACGTATCGAGGAACTTACAGTATGATACAATTTTTTGGAGAAATACCCAAGTCTGGTTGAAGGGACCGGTCTTGAAAACCGGGAGGTCGGCGACGGCGCGGGGGTTCGAATCCCTCTTTCTCCGCCATTTTATAAATTCAATATCGCGGAGTGGAGCAGCTTGGTAGCTCGTCGGGCTCATAACCCGAAGGTCGTTGGTTCAAATCCATCCTCCGCAACCAAATGGTTCCGTGGTGTAGCGGTTATCACGTCTGCCTGTCACGCAGAAGATCGCGAGTTCGATTCTCGTCGGAACCGCCATTTGTTTTGGCTCTGTAGCTCAGTCGGTAGAGCAAGGGACTGAAAATCCCTGTGTCGGTGGTTCGATTCCACTCGGAGCCACCATTTAATAATTTAGATGGTGACTTTTTCTATTTATGAAGAACGTGCCTGCGCTCGTAGCTCAGCTGGATAGAGTGTTTGGCTACGAACCAAAAGGTCAGGGGTTCGAATCCCTTCGAGCGCACCATACTTCGGG
>CAJUHL010000041.1 GCA_910586425.1 uncultured Bacilli bacterium | reverse complement strand
ATCCATAATACAAAGATAATTGTTTGGGGACAGAGTTCAGATTACGCCCTCGAAAGGGGTTCATGAGGTTCCTGGCGAAGCTCATTCTGAATTCTTATGACTTTATTTAAATGGTAATATTTTCAGATTTAGTTGATTTATAAAGATTCAATTCTAATCAATAAGAGTCATATTATTGCGGCTTTTTCGCCCCTATATCCGCCCCTATTTTTTTTGCAAATTGACGATAAAGGCTAACTCATTTCCTTTTGCTTTAACTTCATCTTCAAATAAAGATATTTTTGCTTGCCTCATTTTTATGTACGGTTCAAACAATTCAGAAAACTTTAGTTTAGCAAGTTTTTCAATTATATTTGGTAATATTTTTAACGCAAATTCCATATTAATTAACCTGTACTTCATTCCTGCTAACGTCAAAGCTCTTCGATTTTCTTCTAAGAGCGATTCTATTTCTTCTACAATTTCACTTTCATTTAAGTCTTCTTTTGAAAATCTATTCATCCAAGCTAACAATCGTTTATAATGCAATTTATTAACTTCTTCATTTTTATATTGAATAATATCAATTAGGGGGATTGATTCATCTGGAATTGGGATATTACGCACAAGAATATTACAAATAAATGTTTTTTTCTCTGTAAAATCCAAGCAATCAAAACTATCCATTGATAAAGTTGGATAAATCTCCTGCTCCAAATTAGCACTTAAGATAATTCCATATAATCTCTCTCGCACCGATATCAAATACCTATGTGAGTTTCTTAAATTAGTGACATGATTATCAACTGAAACTATTTCTTCTATTGAAGCATTTTCTCTTGAATTGTTGTACAGACGAGAAGATGCTTCTCTAAGTATATTGTACTTCTTAGAGTAGTCACTTTCCTTTTCATCAAGAATTTTTAAGAACAATTGTAGTCTATCGTCTTTAACCAGACTTTTATCTAAAGCATTTCTATCAATAACTTCAAGAAGTTCATGATCTACCAATAATTTAATCTTATCATAATGTTTCAAACTTCCACCCTCTCTGTGCAATTGGTCTCTTTCAAACTCATAAAAATTACAAGTGTAGAGTTTATCATAAAAATAGAAAAGTGCCCTGAGGCTACTATAAGATGTTTTTGCATAATATGCTTCCAAGTCAATAACTCCACTTCTCATAAATTCGCATTTAGTTAAAACAACTTGTTTAAATCTATATTGTAGCCTACCCCCTTTATTTCTTTAGCCAGCATCATTTTCCAAGCATCATTATTATCAACTCCGATATAAAGTACTCCGCTGATATCGGTTGGAATTTCAATATCTCCTTTAACAATTGCAACTACGTGGGTTCTACCTAATTTTCCGATAAAATACCCCAGCTCAAATACTACATTTTGCCTTGCTCTATATTTAGCAAAACTCTCCTCATTAGCAAGATAACCTATATCATCAGGAGTCATTAGAACAACTGCAAAATCGACATCAGAATAATCTTCAAATTTTTCAATAATAGTCTTTCCCTGATTAGCTTGCTCGTGCAAAATTACAGGAATCAATCCTAATTTTTCTAAGAATCTGGCAGTAGTTTCTTTTAATTCATTATTTCTGCCATGTACTACAAATATTTTTTTTGATAGAGTTTTTGGTGTCTTTTTGGAAATAATATTTTCCTCCTTTTGCTTTTTAAAGAAATCTTCGTCAGATTCAATAACTCCAATCGCCTCATCAATGCAATCTGTCAATAAATCAATTACAGACATTCCATAAGGAGGTTCAAAGATGCAAGTCAATGGATCAATATTACGCATTATAAGCCCACCAATCATAGGAGGAGGCGAAATTGTTACTGTTTTTGAGGAACCTGTTTGACGAAGTAATTGCCTAACACTTGGTATATTTTTGTTGATTTCACTTCGAGTATGAGAAGTAGGGTTACCATATTCCCATTCATTTAACAATTCTTTAAAATATTCTAATTTTTCAATTGCAGATTTTTTATCATTCATGAGTTATCTCTCTTTTCAATATTTTTTCTAATTCCCTCTGGAATATTATTTTCATAATACTCTTTTATTTTCTTTGGCTGGGTTATAAGCACCTCACAAATGATATTTATAAAACCAAATAAAGCATAAGCTATTTCGATTTTATCATTTAAGTCAATTGTTCCAGGATGGACAGCGCTATTTCCTATAACTCTAACACTATCTAAAGCCTGTTGCATAGTCTGAGGCAAACCTTTTTTTACGAGATTTTTTATATCTTCATTTATGTTTTCGCCTTTTTCACCCAAATGTTTGCATAATTTTTGAATGGCAAGACGCAGTAGCGCAGCTGCTCCACGTGGGGATATATTTACAATATTTTTAGCCTCATTATAGTCATTTTGAATATCTTCGGGTAAATCCGAATTTGCTATTTCAATATTCCCAGTCAGTGGATAGACCATTATCTGACCTTTCCAAATCGAAATGTCACTACAATGAATACATTTTGCAGTCGCATAATCGTTAAGATTATAAGAAGCACGTTCTCGTCCCCCATCAGCTCTATCTTGAATATAGATACAATATATTTCATTAGACCACGTATGTTGGGAAAATACGCCGCAATTTGGGCAATGAAACGATTGTAAGTTGATTGAAGGTTGTATATATTTACTCATATGAAATTATTTAGTCTGCAAAGCTAAGGCTTTTTGAATGATTATACAATAAAACTTCAACGAAAATTTTGCTCGCATTGACAAAGTAACTACCTTAGTACATGGAAATTGTAAATCAAATCGCATATCATGGCAGAATATTCTATTATAAATTGGATTAGGACGGATAAACCGATGAAGCGAAACGGTAAATATCCAATATACTTAAGAATCCGAGTGAGAGATAAAGAGACTAAAGTTCCGACAGGAATCGACATTAAAAAGGAACGTTGGGATGATAAAAAGAAGGAGCCAAAAGATAAGGCATTGCTAATCCAGCTTAATAAGAAACGGGAAGATTTAGACCTTCATATTAACCGAGCATTGGCAGACGGGCAGGAATTAACCATGAATTTGATTAAAGAGTTCTACTCAGGGAAAAGAAAAGTAAAACCCGAAAGTCAGTCCTTTTATACTTACTATCTTGATTTTGTAGAACGAAAACGAAAAGAAGGATTGAACCCCGAAACTATTCGAGTGTATATGACCACTTACAATGTATTGAAAGAGTTTCGAGAAGAATTTTTGCTTTCAGATATTTCTCTTTCTTTCATAGAGGAGTTTGACGACCATATGAAGGAGGTAAATGGCAACTCCTCAGGCGGTAGGAATCCAAAGCACAAAAATATGCGAACTGTTATTTTGGATATGCTAAAGCATGACATTTAAATCAAAAATCCCTACAATTGATTCAAAATTCCGCAAGCCAATACAAAAGAGATATATCTTGACCATGAGGAATTGGATGCTATGAGAAAACTTCGTTCGCAGTTCTCGCACTCTTCAACAATGTACCAAGTCCTACAAATGTATCTATTTGCTTGTTATTGTGGCTTGCGTTTTTCGGATGTGATAGATTTGAAGTGGAAGCATATAGACTTTGAAAATAAGATTATCAAAAAGAAGATGATAAAAACTAAGTCAGAGGTAATAACTCCTTTATTTACAATGGCTCGTGCGGTCGTCCTTGAACTTTCAGAAGGAAAAAGTTTGTTCGGTAGTTCAAAGAATGTATTTTACGGATTTGCCGAACCGACTGTGAACAAAACCCTTGTTAAACTCACTGAAATGGCTGGAATTGAGAAGCATATAACCTATCATTCCTCAAGACATAACAGGTTTTCTTTCTCGTTAAAAATCAATAGCTTACAAAATATCTCAGCTTAACAGGTAACGATTTAGAAACCAGCAAAATTCTGTATTCTACCTCGTTTTGCAGTAATTCAAAAAGAACGCTTTTCCTATTTGCAAAGGTAATATTATTTTTTGAATAATAAACCTTTACAGATAGGAAAAATCAATATGCGCTTCTTATAAATATTATATTCAATTCTATATGAATTAAATACATCAACAAGGGGGAATATTTTTGTTGATTGACTTAGATGCAGTATTGGATAAATATTGTACCTTTGTAAGAACTTAATAAACAAATATGTACTAAAATGGGATTAGATCACATAAATATGATAGATAAAATTGTAAAAAGAATCACGCAGTGCTTTTCTTTCCGCAAATGTGGTAAACGTGTTAACCTTAAAGGACAGAAATGCATCAATGTTATGAATGATATGGATTGTCTTCAACAAAATATAGCATCCTACCTTAAGACTGACTTTGAGAAAGAACTGTTCGATGCTGTATTTGTAAATCTACATGAGAAGGGAAACAAACTTCGTCTTAACAACTTTGCCTATGCTACACGTGAATTAACCCGACACTTTTTATCTCGATTAGCTCCAGATAAAGACGTTCTTAACGCTCCTTGGTTTATCCCCAACGATCCCCCAAAACCCAAGGCAATCACACGTGAACAGAGAATTAGATATGCAATTCTGGGATATTTAGATGAAACTTTCGCTAGAGACACATTGCAATTTGATTTTACTCATGTCAGCAAGGATCTTAGGAAAAGTATAGGTGACTTAAGCAAATACACACATGTGAATCCTGAAACTTTCAATGTCGACGAAGATAAAATTTTAGAATTGACTTTAGACATTTTGGAAAGTACTGCAAAGTTTTTTAAGACAATTTCTGAAGCCAAAATTAAGATAATGAAAGCTGTATATAATGCAGTTGATGAAGATATGATTAATAAATTTTATATGGAAACGTATAATGAAATTGATATGTTGGCAACACATCATGAAATATTAAGTTATACTGTGACAAGCCAAAAAGAAGTATCAAAAAACAACGAAACTATAACTATACGGGCTGATGGTGTTGTAAACGTACGTTTGCAATATGGATCAGATGGCGACATGCGTCGGGGAGATGGGTATGAAACTCAAATGGACTTTCCATTTACATCTGAATTTATTGTTAATTACAAAAATCAAAACGGAAATATTTACATTGAATCTGCCGAAATTAAGGTTGATAATAATAGTTTCTTTGAATAATGCGCTGTTATGTTTGTATTCGAGAATTAATAAAAATAATGTTAAGCATCCGGAGATGCATATCATATATAATGCTCTCCGGGATAATTGGGACGATTGGAATATTGTGTGCAAAGACTATGGAAACAAGTATTGCAAGATGATGCAAATTTTGGAGGTGTCCCCATTTTTATAAATGAACATTGTTAAATGAACACTTATGTGCCACAGAGCTACCTCATATGAGTAGTTTTGCCTATAGATAACCCTCCTACAACAATAGCACCAAGTTCTTCCATTTTACGCTTAAACGCCAACATTGAGTTACCTTTGGTTACAATGTCATCAAAAAGTATCACAAATTTGCCTTTGAAGAAATCGTTATCAAATTCGACGCCATTCATTGAAGATGCTGTGCCTCCAAGGTGCTTTGCAATTCTTTCACTGGTTACTGTCATTTTATCGTATGCAGAAGTCATGCCTGTTTCAGAACATAGCATTTGTGAAAATTCTTTGTATCGTAAAGATGTTTTCTGCTGACTGGAAGCAGGAATACACACAAGCACAAGTTCTTTGAGATTATGTAACCCAAAAGTATTTATAAGCAATTTTTTTAATCGTGGAACCACATTATTTAACGCATCAGTATGAGCACTGGTTGACGTCTTACCGGGGGTATTCTTAAAGTTCCACACCAACCATCGATTATCCCATTCACTTTCTGTTGCATCGAAGTCACAAGTAGTAGGATAGTAATTAAACAAGTAAGAGTATTTTATAATGCCACATATCGTTTCCCAGTTTTGAACTGAATGTTGTAGATTTTGCTTCAGTTTGAGACATTCTTCTTCTTTTCTTTTTTTTTCTAAACGCTCACGTTCTTTGCGCTCCTCTTCTTCTCTCCTTGCCCGTTTTTCTTGTTCTTTTTTCTGCTTTTCCCTGTTGATTAAGTCTGTCATTTCGGATTTGCTATATCCTTTGCAGAGCGACACATACGTTATTTTGGGACAGGCTTTTTTATATGAATCTATTAACTTTTTACATGTTGTTATAAGTCTCTCATTTGTTGAGATTAACTCAACGACTACTATATATGAGTATATCTCCGATTGGCGTATAATCTCATCTATAGGGAAAATATTTATATTTCTTTCTGCAAGTGATTTTTTTAGATGCGAAAAATGATAGTTGTTAAAATCAACAGAATCATTGCCCAAGGCACTATCTCCTAGAGAGACGACTATATTGTTATGTTTTTGCCTAAGAGCTTCAACGAATTCTATAATCTTATCATAAACCCTGTCATAGAAATAGCGCAATTTTGCTCTAAAGCCTGCTAATTTGTTGTAGTTTTCGCGTGCACTTGGATAATATAAATAATCTAAATCTTCGACATCACAATATGATACACAAAAATGCTGCCATACACGATATGTAGCCGAAACCATTTTACCATCATAAGTAAGTTTCTGAAATGGTATATCGTAAACATAACAACCGTAATTAGTCAATAAAGAATTATTCAAATCACGGCTTTCCTGAGTGAATATTTTCTGAGCATTTTCCCACTCATTTTGACTATTGACTTGTTTATAATTCGCCTCGTAATTTTTTATTTCATTTTCATGGTTGATTATCTGCAATCTGACCATATTCTTATGTGTATTCTCAAACGCACTTAATCCTAATGGATAATTATGTCTAAGCAGATTATATGTTTTATCTATTTCATTGAGAGCGTAAGCATCCAATTCAATCAAATGCCCTACACAATAGAGTCTTTTCCCTTCTTCTGTTTCTGTAACAAATTTTGATTTGCAGAAATCTTGATAATATTTCGCCCTAGTTTCATTATCTAAAACCTCATCATCAAACTTCATGAGTGAGTCTTCCTTTTGTAACTCATCCTTAATGCGAGTTTCCTCAGAAGCAAGCGTATATAACTTATCATGAAGTTTTTCGTATTCTTCCTTTGTTAGAGTGTTTATAGAACGAGATACTCTACTTGCCTTAGAGCGAATCTCTCCTATACTAGATAATATTTGAGTAGAAGTGAAAAATCTATCAGATAAAAATGGATTGTTGTTGCTGCATTCACGTTCAATACGTTGAGAACGCTTACTTTTTCTCTGACCGGGTAAAGTCACTGTTATCCCGGGAATTGACGGAATTGATAACTCTTTGAGTAATACGACAAAGGCATGAGGATAGTCAGATGCCGCTTTAATTACTTTTTGCCTACGCTTTTCAAACGCTTTTTCCTCTGCTATTATAGCTTCAAACGCAAGTATTTCTTTTTCATGGGATGCTATATATGACTTGTCGCTATAAGTAGGTTCAAAGTCAAAACATTGAGAAAGAGTACCTACGATTTGTTTACCTTTCCACCTACGAAATGCTTCCGGGTGGTTATTAACCAAGTTTTTATATTTAGATATTACATCTGGATTAAAAACACCTAATATACTGTCGAACAATCCCATTTTTACCGAATTAAGGTTAGTATTTCATTAGGTTTTACAATGGCGTGAGAATAGCCGGAATGGAGCAACTCCCCTTTTTCTTTAGTACCCCAAAAACAAGCAACACTTTCTATTCCAGCAGCATTAGAAGCTTCGATGTCTATTACTCGGTCTCCGAAAGAGATTGCATCCTTAGCCGATACACCCATCAAATCAAGAGCTTTCAACATTTGAGCTGGATGTGGTTTAATGGGTTTCGCATCATGATACGACACTATATGTTGAACTGGCAGATTGTAGTGAGCGACAATCTTTTCAACGTATGGTCTTGGCGAAGTGCTGACTATTGCACATGGAATATGATGTTTTCTTATAACCTCAAGAACTTCAGTCATTCCGTCATACATGACCGTTTCAGAAATACGCCTATAAGCTTCTTGCCAATTTCGATTATGACGCAAGGATTCCAGATTGGTAGTGTCAACCAACGTGAGGTCTAAATCAAAAATTACGCTTTTCATACCTCAATCGAATAATGATGGTTGCACTGGCTGTAAACTAGTCTTATGCTTATTCTCTATTTGGAATATGGCATCATCTATTCCGGTAGATTTTAATGGATAAGCACCTTTATCTTGTACAAGCATAAGATTCCCTTGTACCTTTTCATGTGAGCTATCAGCAGAATCGCGATATACTACGGCAAACAGCGGTTTTCCCGATGCAATAGTTGCATTTACCGCATGCATTGTTCCCCCTTTCACACCTGTTTGAACTACTACGGTCGCACGTGCCAGTCCTGCTTGAAGTCTATCGCGTGCTACCAGCCCATATCTACCACAGCTTTGACCAACTGGATATTCACTAAGCAATAAGCCTCCTTTCGCAACAATATCTTGTGCTAGAGTAAGGTTTTCTTTGGGGTATATTGAATCCCAGTCAAGTCCATTAGCAAGAAATGCAGTCGTTAGCCCTCTTGCTGACAATGCTCCTTTATGTCCTGTTGTATCACATCCTATGGCAAGTCCAGAGATAATGTTAAAACCTCTTTTGGCAAATTCAAAAGCAAAGAACTCTCCGGCTTTGATTCCGTTGGGAGTTGGCTCACGAGTGCCGATTACGGCTATTCCCGGTGTTTCTAATACCTTAATATCGCCTCGATAATAAAGCACTAATGGAGGGTCAAGTTTTCCTTGCTCGTTTTTGCAATTCCGCAAAATCTCCGGGTATAAAGAATCGTAATATGTGATAATACCTATGCCTTCTTCTTCGGCATGTGCGATAATGCGTTTTGCACACTTGTTCGCCTCAATTAAATCATAGTTGGAAATAGATTCAAATTTCTTCCCTTTAATTGTAGTCAAGAGCGAACTTAATTCGTCTAAAGTCGAGATTGGAGCAGATGTATTTTCCCCAATCTTTGACAATATAGTTTTGTTGCCAATCCCTTCCAATTGTTGAAGAGTTATGACAAGTTCCGGTGTTAGTAATCGTTTTATCATATTATCTTAGTGACCATCTCTTGGCAAGAGATGGTCACTAAGATTTACTTTGTTGAAACATAGGAGTTTGCAGTTTTTTTAAGTAGGTATTCGGTAAACATTTGGTGTTTTTAGCAAAACAAAACCTTGGCAATAAGTAAGATTTTCAGCGTTTTATGGCCAAATAATCATTATTTTGCGTAACTTTGCATTATAATATCCGTCTCTTGCCAAGCGTTGGACAGATTCGCCAAACATTCACGGCTTCACAGCAAATCCAGTATCTTCTTATTGGCTTTATCCACCACTGATGTATCCAGCGAAGCAAGGTAAATCTGCGTGGTGTTCTCTGAATCATGCCCCATACCCTCGCTGATGACGGAGATTGGCACATTGCGGCTTTTGGCGATACTTGCCCAAGAGTGCCGTCCAACATACATCGTCAAGAGTATCGGCAAGTCCAATTGTTTTCCTATTTTCTTCAGCAAATGATTCACCCGATGAAGTTCGTTGGTGTATTGTTTCCGATAATCCTCGTCCCTTTTTGTGATGATAGGCAAAAGGTATTCCGTTTCATTTATCGGGTATTTGTCAACAATCTCCTGCATACATCTTTCCCATTTGATGAAAAGTTGCTGCCCCGTCTTTCGTCTGCGATAGGAAAGGATGCCGTTCTGCAAGTCTTTCTTCCTCAGATAAGCCATGTCAATGAACGACATACCCCTTGTATAGAAACAGAATAGAAACATATCACGGGCAAAATCAAGGTTGGGTTTCAATGACAAGTCCAGTCCTTTGATGTGTTTAAGGTCGTTGAGCGATATGGCTCGTTTCAAGGTTTTCTCTACTCCCGTATAAACAGACTTGAACGGATGCCGTTGCTCGGTCAACCCATCTTCAACGGCACGGTTATAGACCGCTTTCAGAATGCGCATATAGAATGATACAGTATTGGGCGAGTTGCCTCTGCCTTTCAGATAAGCCTCGTATTCTGCAATCAGGTCAGCGTTAAGCTGGTCAAACAAGACCTCCTTGTCATTCATAAAGCCGCTGAAACTTCGGAGTGCTGCCGTATAGGTTTCTGATGTGCGTATCTTACCCAAACGTTTCAATCTGGCTATCTGCAGGCAGATATAGTCGTTAAACGATTGCTCTTGCCTATTTAGAAAGCGTACAACTATATCATCCGCTACAAATGTGCCGGATTGTGATAACGTGTATATAATCTTATTCAACCTGTCCTTGTCCCATCTGATACGGGAACTTATTGAAAGCAGATAGTTATTCCGTTCGTCCTTACTTGAAATAAGATGTAAGTTGACCGCTTCGGAATGGCAGTCCCATTCCGAAGCGAAAAGTTTATAATCGGTATATATCTGCCTGACTACACGATTGTGAATCACCTGATAGTAGAGTGTGCCCTCCTTGTCGCCTATGGTAGAAGGGCGAAACTTGACCTTGACCGATGCCATATCAATCGGATTTAGATTGCTTCCACTTAGTTTGCATCTCTCTTGAAAGCTCCACAATCTCCCGGCTCAACTTCACAAGGTCGATGGTACACTTCTCCAGCTTGTAGAGCAACGCCATCGCCTTCTTCTCCGAGAAGTGGATGCGCAGCTCCTTGACGATCTGATTGTAGTTCGTGCCTATGCAGCGGAACTGGGCATGGAAATCTGACAGTTTGGTGTAGTAGTCTAGCATCGTCTTGTCCACCTTCAGCACCTTGAACTTCTGCCCGAAGAAGTGTGCTTTCAGAAAGACGGCTTTCGCATACAACTGTGATTCTTCGTACATCGTAAGGAATTTGTTCCATTCCATATCATCGAAGCGCACCATCACGCAGTGCGTCTTCGGATTCAATTTGGGATTTCTCCCGTATTTACTCTGCTTTTTCATTCTGCTTATTCTTTCAATTTTATGGTTCATTCATTGTCTAATCTCCGATTAAAAAATTCCGAAATTATCCGACTGCGGAGGATAATTCTGCCCACGGCGGTGCAAAGATTTTCAGTTACCGGAATTAACCGGAGTAACTGAAAATATATCTTGCTGTGTCTTTGAGGACACAAGAATCCTCCGCTTGTCGGATTGGTTTGTGAGTATAATAACTCATTTGGAATATCAGTCAAGACGATGGAGTGTATCCACCGGTTTGACTGGTTCTAACGTAATCGGCTCAGAGTTTGCACCACTGCTCGATATCCTCCCGGTAGGTTTCAAGGTGCAGGCGGGCGAGGTTCTCAATAAGTCCCGATGCACTCATGCCACGCCCGCCGAGACGGCGGACAATCCCATCCAGCCGGTCACGCACCTCACCGCTGACGAACACGGGTTTGCGGTCGGTTATCTTGGGTACTCGCAGGTAAGCGGTACGGTACTCGTCCAGCGACAGCCTGCGTTGTTTGCTGCTGACACGCTTCTGCAGCACTGCCACTTCTTCGGGCGTTCCGCCTGACGGTTCATCCACCGTAGCTGTTTCCGCTTTTTTCGTGACGGTCTTGCCGGGTTGTGCCAGCTGTTCCGGATCCAGACCGATGTTCCTGTAGAAGTCGTCCATAGACTTCTCGCTGCGGGATTCCCTGCGTCCCATTCTTTCCACGATTTCATGAGCCTGCTGCTCACTGATACTTGGTTCTCTTTTCATTGTCATAAAACAGATTGATTAAGTTATTACTGTGGTCTTGCTCTGTGCCTTGACCGATTATCGCAAGTAAAGTAAGATACTTTAGTGCAGTCAGTCAATCGTTTGGGCTCGATTAGACAATTTTGTGTGACTTTGCTTTATAGTGACAGAGACACTGGTGAGGACTTCACAGATTCGCCGAACGTGAATAGCCGGAAGAACAAAGGTGCGAATACAGGTGTTGATTGTCACCAGTCATGCCGTATCATGGGAAGCGCAGTAATTCTAAGGCTGAGTGGAACGAAGCCTTAGAAGAGGGCTTACGAAGTATATTTTGAGCCAAATTTCGCTCCAATCGTTTTCGCACCGAAATTACGACTTTTATCTCCGTGGGCTTATTCGGTTCGTATTCGATATAAAAACGTTGTAAATCGAAAGCAAAGCTGATTATTAAGCATTTTATAAACAATGAAGAATAAATAAAATATATTGATTAAATTTAGAATGTTTTAAAATGAAAGAAATCAAAGGCATAGGATTTACAATTCCTTCCAAAGAAGATGATTATATAGACTTAGAAAGTTTATCATCTCTTTCTGATGTAGATATTGCAATCTTCTCACCCAATATTAGATACAATTATAATAATGTATCTTCAATCAGTCCGTATCAAGGTGATACTCTTTTTTCCGAATCATATTCTCCTCGAATGAAAGAGTATTTGGCACATTGGAGAAATGAATTAAAATCCTACTTAGCAAGAGGGGGTAATTTATATGTTGTATTAACAGAGAAAGAGAGTTACTATGTTTATACAGGTACGAGAAATTCATCAGGAACGGGAAGAAATACTCGGATTACCAATCACGTAGCTCCCATAAGCAATTACAATTTCTTGCCATTTGATATCACTTATCACAAATCTCAAGGAACTAAGATTATCCCTAAATCAAATCTTATCAAAGATCTATATAATAACTTCAAAGATATACTTACTTACGAAATGTATATAGGGTGCAACAAACTGCAAGATGTCTATTTTACAACTAAAAATGGAGATAAAACTTTAGGAGGAATTGTTAGTACAGAAAATGGCAATATAATATTTCTTCCTAAAATAGACTTTGATAGGGAAGAGTTTTACGCAGATGAGGATGAGGAAACTTGGAATGAGAAGGCATTACAAAAAGGTATTGCTTTTAAAAATTGCATAGCAGCTCTCGACAAAGCAATAAGAAATGAAGTTGAAAAATCGGTCAAACCTGATTGGATAAATAAAAGTGAGTTCAATATTAAATCAGCAGAAGTCATAAAGCAGAAGAAAATAAAACATGAAGAAGAAATACAAAAACGCAAAGAAAAAATAGAGGAATTAGAATTGTTGTATGAAGAACAAGATAGTCAAAAGACTTATTGTATGAATCGGGTAAACCATTAGAAAATGCAGTAATTAAAGCGTTGAAAATCTTAGGATATTCTGCTGAAAATTACGATGACGGTAAACTTGAATTAGATCAAGTCATCATATCTCCCGAAGGAGATAGATTCATAGGAGAATGTGAGGGTAAAGATAATAAAGACATAGATATTACTAAATTTCGCCAATTACAAGATGGGCTTAACGCAGACTTTGAGAGAGAAGAGGTTTCAGAGAAAGCATATGGTCTTTTGATAGGAAACCCTCAAAGAATGATTGATCCAAATTTAAGAACGCTTGATTTTACGGAGAAATGCCAATCTGCAGCCAAAAGAGAGCAAATGGGACTTATCAAAACTGTAGATTTATTTAAGGTATGTCGAACCATATCCGAAAATGAGAATATGCAAGATTATGCAAAATCTTGTCGAGATGCAATAAAAAGTTGCTTAGGAGGCATTATTGTTTTTCCCAGAGGGCGTAATCTGAACTCTGTCCCCAAACAATTATCTTTGTATTATGGATAGA
>CAJUHL010000040.1 GCA_910586425.1 uncultured Bacilli bacterium | reverse complement strand
CATGATAGGACTGCACCAGATACATCAATGCCCGGATGATAATATTCATCGTCCAAGTAGTCTGAGCCTCAGTCAGAATCATAATTCTCTCCCCTACTGTGAATCCCAAATCATTATAGCACGCATCCACTAATATATTTTTAATCGTAATGTCCTTCAGTTCGTCTTCCGTAGTTTCTGTATCTTCTGGGTGGAGTGCCCGGTATAACTGTATCAGATATTTCTTATCCTGAAACAAATTCGTGAAAACACTGTCTTTAATAGTATATTTCGCAATATCCGTTTTTTCCATTCCCTATACCTTTCATCCACGCCTTTACAGCGAGGAAATAATTAGATGTCATCTTGGCTTCATTATACAAAAAAAACATCCTATATTCAAGGATGATTATTTACTGAATAATTAAATATTGGAATAATTTTTCTTGATTTTATAACGATTGATTCGAGCCTGTTCCTTCATTGTCATTACAGCAACTTCAACAGTCGTAACTCTATTCTCATTGAGATTCCGAATAGTTATAGAAATTTTATATTTATATAAATTTTTATTTAGGTAATAACATACTTTTTAACCTTATAACATTTCAAAAATACAGTGGCTAGGTTGAGTCGCCTTCGAAATTTTTAGCTTTGTCTTCTTTATACCACATCTACGCGTATTATGTGGTATCCTGTTTGAAGAACTAGCTGACCTAATGTTTTATCCACCATTCCTACCTCAACTCATCCACCCTAACCTAGTTCACTATATCATAGGAAACTCATTTTTGTCAATAGCTTTTCCCAAATATTACGACAAACACATAAATAAATATTTTGTAAATAATTTCAAACATTTATGTGAAAATATATGGAAATTACTCAATAAAACGGATAATTTTATATTTGATTTTGGATTTTAATATACAAAATATTGGAAATTCATTTTTAAGTTACAAATATTCATTGTTTACTCATGCGTTTGTCTTTCTCACTGATGATAGCGTAAATTTACCTTTAGTATGAAATATAAATATAATTCATACCATATATCCCACAACCAACACTGGACAAAAATAGCTACATTCCAAAAAACTGAAGAAAATTTTACACTATCGCTTACTAGTATATGACATGGCTACAACTTACAGGCACTTATTAGAATTCGCCATTTTTCCTTAAACAGGTAATAACATTTGTCTGTATATATTCTGCATTGATGAACAAACACTTTCCCCTAGCTTCCTGTCGCTCATTCTTTGCCTTGTAATCGTATGTAAAGATAGGAAGCACTGTCGGTAAGATGCTCGGACTAGATGCTTAAAACTTAGTCGCTACAGTGATACGAAATTTTTTGTGAATATTCATGATAGGAAGCACAAATAAATTTCAGAACCTATAGGACAGGTTTAAAGAACTTTAGTTGAATATGTGTATCAATATAGTGTCTGTCGTATCTTTTTTAACAATGTTTTGGTATTCGAAGATAATAGATTCCTTTAGTTTTCTTATATATTTACCTAAATCCATAAAATTTTTAGATAACATTTCAAAAGTCTATCAACAGGTATTTGATAATCAGTTTGTTAAATCTTTTCTCCATGGCGAAACAAAGATTTCAGGAAAAACAGAGCAGAAAACCACATAAAAAAAGGCATATTTCAAAATTGAATATTCCGGTCTCGAAGTCCATACTGTCCGGTAATTAGGAAACCGATTGGCAATTATACAGGATATAAGAAATCTCACCAATGTAAAGCCGGCTTACGCCCCGCAAAGCGGCTCTGGGCTTGACATTCGCTCAATTTCTTATGTATTGTAATCAAGCCAATCAATGGTGATTTCCGCTCCGGAATACCGGTTTCCATATTACCGGAATCAAGGTTTCTTGGTGCAAGAATATTCAAAAATATAAAATCATGAGGATTTTGCCCTCTAAAATATGCTTTATAATTAAGAAAATAAGAATCTCACATAGAAATCACATACTGAAAAGTATAGGATTTTATGGGAGATTCTTATTTTCGGATAAGGAGCTTTAAAACCAGCATTAACCGGCAACGCCACTGTATATTTCCCACCATTTTGATAAATTTAGGGGCATCTTTGCGCAATCATCTTAATTTACAAAATATTTTTAAGAAGTGCTGTCGTTCATCTTGAGATAACTTCTTATAATTATATAGTCCTTTCTTTAAAGTTGACCTCTTAAACCTTTTAATACTAAATGAAGCAAGCCCATTGTTGGCACATTCTTCCATTAAATTATATAAACAATCATATTTACTACACAATACTAGATAGAATGGGATATTTCCTATCCTACTTGACATATCATTAGCAAATCTAATATCTGATTCTTCATCAATAATCATAACACGTTCCATGTCAATTGGATGTGCATTAAAATATCGGGGTATTCTCATTTCTGCCATGATACTTAACACATATTGAATACATTGCCCGGTAAATGTACCCACAAATTCTTTTATTTTTTCGCTATCTGAACCTATTTCTTTGTCAATCCATAAACAAATTAACCTTTGATTCATTTCACATATATTATCTTTCGACATTAAATCATTATAAGTTATAATAATTTCATAATATTTTCGTAAATAGCACGCATCATCTATTACCTGCATAGCTAATGTCAAAATAGCAAATGCAGTAGTGCTAGGCTTTAACTGACTAAATTCTTCTTTCACTTTCTCAAAAACAAAATCAATGAGTTTTTGATATTTTTCCTCATTGTCCTCTTTGACTAACGCTACAGTCAATTCAAAAACTTCAGAATCCACATCAAATTTAGCCATCATATCATACATTTTTTCAACTTCTGCCTGCTGATGAATATATCTTGAGTAAAAATATTCAAAAAATGATCTATGAAAAAATTTAAATTTATCGTCTACTGATGACGGCACAAACAACTCTGTTCTATTAGAACAAAATTCTAAAAATTCTTTAATTGCACATTCTGCTTTTGCCTCATCCGAATATTTGTTTGAATATTGCTTTAATAAAAGTTCTTCTACCTTCTCTCTTTTGATATCTTTATTATTAGGTGCAGCTAACACTGAAAGACTGATAAAAGTGCTATCTTTCATTAAGGGATATATAGTCTTCCAATCATATCCTGTCTTTGACTTTTCTTCCTCTCGCTTTTTAGCAATGTATTCAAAACATTTTTTATATAAATCAATTTTATTTTCTGGAAGTTCCTTTTCTGCTTTGTAAATATTAACTAATAGAGAAAGTATTAAAAAATTATTCAAAAACTCTTTTTCTATTAACACCTCAGCTTGCTTCATAAATGTTTTTTTATCTTCTCTTTTGAATTTTTTTAAAACAATCATTCTTTCTATATAGTCTTCTATATCTTTTTCAACTAAGGGAACTATTTCAAACACCTCAATACCTTGTTGTGGCAAAAAACCTCTATCACGAGAAGTAATACACACTCTATTATTTGGATTACAAGTTGCAAAAAAAGCAAGTATCTTTTTATGTAAATCATTTCTTACGTCTTTTGGCACTTCATCCAAAGCATCAAGCAGAACTATGCAACGTCCAATATTTAAATAATATCTAATAAATTCTTTACTGATATCGTCTATACCCGCCATTGAAATCATTGATTCTTGAAAAAAATCAACCATTGTCTTTTTACTTACATTTCCGCTAGTATAGTATGTTTTCAAATCGCAATAAATCAATAAATAATCTTGGCTATTTTCTATATTTAATTTTGCATAATTGTTTATTATATTTCTCAAGAACAGTGATTTGCCATATCCTGCTCCTCCTATTACATATATTATGCGCTGATTGTTAAAAATATTCCTCCAATTTTCTCTGATTCTTTTTATTCTATTTTTATCTATGCGGTAAAACCGCCTCCAATATATCTGTCGCGGCTTATGCCCATTCACTAAAATAGGTGGAATATAAAAATCATTAAATTTATATTCACCAAAAAAATATATAAACCCATTTTGATAGTATTGCTTAAGTGACTTACTATAATCTTTTTTTATATTTTCAAATTTAGAATTACGCGAAACAAAATCATGTTTCATTATCATATCAATCCGCTCAAAACTTGCAGCATAAAATCTGCTTTCTGATAAAATATCAACAATAAATATCGGTCCTATTATTTTATCATCTTTTCTTTCTATTATATTCGAATATACATTATTATCCAACTTCTTCGAACAAATATTCATTAAAATATCAAAATACGAATTTATAGAAATTAATGTATTTTCTTGAGATAAATCAGTAAAATGCATTTCAATTATTTTCACAAAATAATTAATTATATCATCTTGCCATATCTTTTTTCGCATTTCTACCTTTACAAAATTTTTAGAGACTAAATAAAACATATATTCCACCATCAAATCGTTTATTTGAGGCGACTTTAAAAATTTTCTGAAATTAACTAAATCTATATCCTTTTCTAAAGACTGAATTTTTTCTATTTCACTTTGTAATGATAATAATAAATATTTTTCAAATTCCCCATCATCAAATAAAAATCCAATGTTATCCTGTACTCGCGTAGCTACCTGCTTTAATTGCTTCTCTGCTATATTAATTAATCTATCATTATTATTCATTTTCTACTCCCTTTCAACATTTCTTTACATTTTATCATATTTTTTTCTTAAATACAACACAAAAGTGTAAATTTATGTTAGAATAGAATATAATTGATAGCTAAACCCAATATAGCAATTAAAAACGGATAAAAAGAAAAATAAATTCCTTTCTTTAATGCTTGCCAATTATATTTTACTAATGGAAATCCATCAATGTTGAATTTAATGGACTTTCGACCTTGATTAGATTCTCACCATAAAATACGTACGCTAAAGCCAAAGAGAAGGGGAGTAAGATTTAGAGCATTTAATCTACTGGAAATTGACTCGATTTAGGGCATATAAAATGCCACTACCCTCAATATTATTAAGGAGGAAGTTATGAAATTCACAAAGCATCAAAAAGAAACTATAAAACATATATACACTGGTGAAATTTATGATATCACTTCTTATTTAAAATACTTTAATTTGGGAACAACCATTAAGTTTGACAAAAATGAGATTATTAATAGTTTTAATTCAGATGATATTCCCAAGAAATTTTATTGCCATAATTCTATGCAAAAAAAACATTCTAATATAATGACAGAAGCAGAATTTACAAAAAAAATTGCAAATAACGAAATCAATCCTGATAACTACACTAACTACAATTTACAATTAAGTTATAATACAGGAATAAAACAAGAATTATGGGGAGAGCAAAATTACACTTTGGACTTTTACAGCGGAGTATATGTTGCTAATTCCTTTGATAATATTTTAGAATTTTTGACATTATGGCAATTTTTAATATCCGAAATGCTTATATTAGAAGTTCCTCATGATTTTTCTGCTGATGTATTAGGTCTTTTTTATAGAAAAAATTCTATCATCATACCAGAAGATACATCATTAAAGGAAAGAATCAAAAAAATAAATATAGAAAATTTCAGTTACGATGATCAATATTACCTTTATGATAATAATTACACTCTATCGCGTGAACATTGCTTCATGTGTAAAGAGTATCTGGATAAAAGAATTTATCCATCCACCAAGTTAGGTATCTTTATCAATAAACATTTTAAAACATATGAAGAAACTACTCAAAACAGAGCATTATTTGTTGCTTGGCTTGCCGTTTTTGTAAGTATTGCTTTAACTTTTGCCCCATATTTCCAGCAAAAGGATAACCCAGATATCGAATCCATTACTGAAAACCTCAAAGATATCAAATCGTCTATTGAAGAAAAAGAACTATCTAAGGAATTATTAAATAAAATGGAGATTATCATCGAAAAATTGGAGATTTTATCCGATAAAATCTCCTCTGAAAACGTAAGTGCAGAAATTAACACTTCCTCAGAATAGTAAAATGCTATTCTTAATAGTATATTTCGCGATATCCGTTTTTTCCATTCTTTCTTCCTTTCATCCCCGCCCTTTCGGCGGGGAAATAACCAAGTGCTCTCTTGGTTTCAATTATACAAAAAACATCCTATATTCAAGGATGATTGCTACTGGTCTCAATATAATTCAGTCAACAAGAACATTTATCAAAATCCATCATTTCTTTTTAAACAGGTAATGACACTTACCTGTATATACTCTGCATTGATAAACAAACACTTTCCCCTAGCTTCCTGTCGCTCATTCTTTTCCTTATAATCGTATGTAAAGATAGGAAGCACTGTTGGTAAGATGCTCGAACTAGATGCATGGCACTTAGTCGCTACAGTGATGTGGGAGCTTCTGGAAAATTAATTACTAAAAAATAATAAGAACTATTATAAAAACACCAGTTTACAACTTGTTAGTTAATCAATATATTGGTGCAATTTTACAATATCAATATTTTTTAGTTATAGATATCATTTGCACTATGGTTCTCACCATCTATACATAAATTTAGAAGCATTTGAGGGGGGTATCATAATAATATAGGCTAGATTACGGGATTATAAATAAAATCATGGAAACTCAAGGTTTAACAGGGTTGTACAATTTGATAACTTGCGATATAATAAAAAAATAAATGTTTAGAAATAGTATTCTGGCAATTATGTATAATATTTTCTATTAAATTGTACAATACCCATAAATTTTTACCAAAAAAGTGATTACATCTAACATAATAATTAGTAATACATTTTACAAAATTATCATAATATGTAAATCTGAAATTTTTTATTAAAGCAAAGTGAAAGGATTGAAAAATGACATGGCTCAATGGATAAAATCAATCATCAATAACCAAGAAATACTTGCTGATGGAATTTTCAGCATGTGGTTAAATGCACCAGAAATTGCAAAAGAAGCAAAACCTGGACAATTTGTTGCACTATATGTAAATGATTCTTCCAAGCTTCTTCCAAGACCTATTAGTATATGTGAAACGGATAAAGAAAACGGAAAAATTCGTTTAGTTTATCGAACTGTTGGAGCTGGAACAATGGAAATAGCAAAATATACAGGTGGAGAATACCTAACGGTTATGGGACCACTTGGAAATGGATTTCCGCTAAATAATGAATCAACTTTACTTGTAGGCGGAGGGATTGGTATTCCTCCTTTACTGGAACTAGCCAAAAACTTAACTGGTGAAAAAACAATAGCTCTAGGATATCGTGATTCAAATTTATTTTTAAAGGAAGATTTTCAAAAATATGCAAAAATACTTGTTTCTACCGAAGATGGCAGTGTTGGTGTAAAAGGAAATGTTATGGACGCTATTAAAACAACAAATCTATCGGTTGATACGATTTATGCTTGCGGACCAACCCCAATGCTTCGCTCATTAAAATTATATTCAGCAGAAAATAATGTGACATGTTGGATTTCGTTGGAGGAAAGAATGGCATGTGGTATTGGAGCTTGTCTTGGATGTATTTGTCAAAGCAGGGATATTGATACGCATAGTAATGTCTATAATAAGCGCATCTGTAAAGATGGTCCTGTCTTTCTTGCAAACGATGTGGATATTTAACAAACAACAAATGATTATATACCAATTGTACTATTACAAAATTTTTTTCACGAGGGGGATTAAAATGTCAATAGGATATGTCTATGGATATACATGGGATGCAGAAATTATTCGAAAATGCAAGAATGAAAAAAAACTCTTAAGAGCTTCAATCGCAATTCCAGGTGGAAAAGAAGGCTCAGAATGTAACATGAAGTGTATTTTTTGTTTTACAGAAAATGGGAAACGGCATAGAAACCAAAAAAGAGTAACTGATGAAATTGCTATCAAATTTGCGTATGAAGCAAGCGAATTTGCATATGACCGACAACTAATGAACTATTTTTTTGTCAGCGAAGGCGAACCCACCTTAAACCCAAATTTGGAATATATTTTGGATGAGGTTGGAAAATTAGGTGGAACAATGACTATATTTAGCAATTTGTATAAACTTACCGAAAAACAAATTAATGCTTTTACGAAACACAAAAATTTATTTGTCTGCGGAAAAATGTATGGAGTTTCTGCAAAGGTTAACGATGAATTAACAGCGCTACCAGGTTCTTTAAACCAAATGCGTAAAAATATAGAGACTCTTATGAAAAATGGGTTAGCTGATGAAGGGCGACTCGGAGTTCAATGTGTAGTTACAAGCAAAAATTATAATGAAGTTTTTGACTTATTTCTATGGGCCAGGAAAAATAACATTGTGCCGCATCTTATGATGTACAGAGAACAGGGATTGGGGTCTAGTTATCCAGAATTGTCAATTTCCAAAAAAAGTTTGCTAAAGTTATGGAAAGAATGTTCTGAATACGATAGAATACATAACCACTATTTCTGGACACCAAGGTTACCATTACTTGGCATTGGAGAATGTAGAATTCCAGGTGTGAATTTATATTTAGTTGATAATGGCGATGTGCATGTTTGTGCAGGGGACACTAGAACTTATGGGAACTATTTTGAACAATCAGTAAAAGAGTTAATGAATTCTAATCTGTACGACAATGTGTTACACACATTTAAAAGTTGTCCATGGGTATCAGAACTTATTTGATATATTGGAAATTTATATCTTGTAAAAAACTCCAATATAAGAAATAATAAATATCATTAAATGGAGGATAATATGAATACACTTGTAAACATTGCAGGAATCACAATGAAAAACCCCGTAACAGTTGCCTCTGGAACATTCGGTTCAGGAATGGAATATGGAGAATTTATAGACTTAAACCGTCTAGGAGCCATTACCACCAAGGGAGTATCTAAAACCCCATGGTCCGGCAATCCAACACCTCGCATTGCAGAAACCTATGGCGGTATGTTAAATGCAATAGGATTACAAAATCCAGGTGTTGAAATATTTATAAAAAGAGATTTAGCCTTTCTGAAAAAATTTGATGCTCCTATATTTGTAAATATCTGTGGTCAAAGCATAGAAGAATACTGCGAAATGGTTGAAATTCTTTCTGACTATCCAATTGATATGTTTGAAATTAATGTTTCTTGTCCAAATGTAAAAGCAGGCGGAATTAATTTGGGGCAGAATCCAATAGCATTAAATAAAATGGTAAAAAAATTAAAAACATACTCTCTCAAACCTATAAGTATTAAATTGACCCCAAACATTACAGATATAACAGAATTAGCCAAAGCTGTTGAAGATGGAGGTGCAGATGCTATCTCAATGATTAATACACTTTCTGGCATGAAAATTGATATAAATACACGAAAATATGTTTTAGCAAACAAAATTGGCGGATTATCTGGACCAGCAATCAAACCAATTGCTGTTAGAATGATTAACCAAGTTTATGAATCAGTAAAGATACCAATAATCGGGATGGGAGGGATATCTCGCTACGAAGATGCTATTGAGTTTATGATTGCTGGTGCAACTGCAATTGCCGTTGGAACAGCTAATTTTCATAATCCATATACAACTATCGAAATTATTGAAGGAATTGAACAATATTTATTAAAACATAGTATTAGTGATGTAAAAGAAATTATAGGTAGTGTTGACAAAGAAACAAACAATTATGAATGTCACTATTGTTTATAATTTAAATCTTTCTACCCACACATTTACTTTAAAGTGAGTATATAGAAAATTTTTATAAATGAGATTAATATCCAACTCGGTGGTCATTTTGACCACCGAGAAAATAAAAACCATTTTCTCTAAATTCTAGATAAGTCACAAATGCAATATTTAGAAATCTTACAATTAAGGGATAAGTTTTAGATGCCATTCGATAACATAGCTTTAAGATAATATAGTTTATTCTATACTCCGTCTAGATGATTCTAGTCAACAATTCCAAAAGATATAATTCGTGTGCCAAAGATAAAACACACAATTTTCCTTCAGATACAGCGTAATGAAGCTCATTTGCATAATTCTCCTGATAAATACCGTGGTTGACATAATCCTTATCTGGCAATTTGATTCCGTTTTCAAATTTAGAAATCAATATATCTGAAATTTTTTCATCCATACTTTCGCTCTTTTTTATCGCCGAAATAGAAAAAGCCCTAAGCAATGATAACCCAACTGTAATTGCCAATGATTCATTCAATGCTAATGGAACGTCCTTATTATCAACTTTTTTTATGAATCTTATTGGACGTAGAATAGATATTGCAGCCATATAACATGCAGCAACTTTATGTCTATCTAGCTTTCCATCCACTGATTTCATATAATTTGTTTTGCAGTAAGTATTCAATTCTACATATTTTTTCCATATTTCATCTTTCACATTTGGAATAAAGTCTAAACAACCAACATATACAGAATTATAATTATCAATCTCTTTACAAATAATTTCTTTCCATATTATTTCATAACTACTCTGGTCTGGATGTACTTCTCTCATTCATTTTCTTCCTTACTTTTTCCTTGCCTTATTCCATTTGTCAGCTTTAGATACTTCATTGCATCTTGTATCGATAAATCACTGTTAGATAACTTACCCAAATAAACATTCTGCACATTTTCTATATTTTTAGAATTAATCTTTGTTATTATAATCGTAACAATAACTGCAAATAGAACAAAAACCGCTGTACCTGCTATAACCCAGATAATCATTCCTGTACCTGTCATTGTAAACGCCCCCTTTACTTTATTTTTCAACTATTTCTATCCATCTCACTTTTAATCTTCTCAATAATTTTTTTCTCCCTTATAGATGTTTGAATCATTTGTAACATCTCTTTTAACACACATAAAGTCGCAGATATAAATAAAATAATATTTATGTAAACAGCGTAAGATATACAAACCCCTGCAAAATCGGGAGATAAAGAACAAAAAGCTATCGCAGACGTACCTACACACACCCATTGGTTTAAAAGAGACCATACAGCAAAAAATGCTGATTCATTATTTCCTTTCTCAAAAAACATATCAATAACTCTGTTTATCAAAAAAATAAAAAGAGTTCTGTAATAGCTATCGCCACCATTTAGCAACATCGGTATCATGAGTAAAAGTGAAATTACTGAAAAAATAATTTTTATATCTTTTATATCTTTTCGTTTTTCATTATCTTTTCCTATGTATCCCATATAATTTATACACTACAGTATATTCTCCCCTTTCTCCCTAAATCATATACATTCATATTGTAAAATAAAAAACTATTTCTTGATTCCCCTTTTATGAAACTTATTCTTATAAATTTTTATTGACAATAACTGCACAACTATGATATAATCTATTATGTATTCATAAAATAGATAGATTAGATTGCTATCATAGTCACTAATAAACAAGGAATACATCATTCCCCCTTGTTAATAATCTTAATTAAACATTTTGGGCAAGTAAATATCCACTATTATTGTCAATAAAAATTTATAAGAATTTCAAAAATTTTGCTTAGAGAGCCTAAAAAATAAAAAACTCCATTTTTCTGCGCTTGCTATATTATATGATATTTTTCTTTTTATTGCAATAGTAACTTTTAACAAAAATATTTTTAATATGGATGCAGCTTTAACAAACTATGCTTAAAAAGGTAGTAATATATTTACAACTATTAGTTTTTTTGTTATAATTAACTGTTAGTTATATACGCATATTATATACATAAGAAAGATAATATGCGTATATAGGTAACTTTTTTAATTTATATCATTATCGGCACAATAATAACAATACAATTAACCGTTATGCCAGTATACTCTTTTAACTTTCGAGCAACATTATAAAACTATAATATTTTAATATTATAATTTTCTTTTACACCAACAGTTTATTTTTTTCGCCAAAAAACTTTTAAAAGAAAAACGTATCCCAACTTAATTTATATTTATTCTTTTTCTAGTATAGTAACCCTTTGTTACTTTGCGAAACAAACTTTCCGTCTTTAAGACATGACGGGCAGCCATAACGATGACTACATCAATTAACGACAACATAGCGCATGGAATTTCAGGTAAATAATTAAATAAACCATCAAAAGGTGAGAACACTAATTTTCTTATATAAAATCATCCTAATATTCAAAGATGATGATTATTCCGTGTCAAAAAATTCAGATTTTACTGTCAACCAATGGTACCATCAGATTTCCTAATAGTACCATTGATTCGCAGAACAGACTTCCCTTACTTTTGTTTAATTTTCCCCCCACTTTAAGTATTGCGATGCACAGCAAAAGGTAAATGGTTTTTTTATTTATTAAGGACTTACCGCTTCAGTGGTGCGTAACAGTCTTTACAAATATTCACATAGAAATATAATTCAACATACACAGATAAATGACTTTCAAATCTTCGGACAACCGATGAAAAGCTAACCAGAATATTGAAATCTGCCATTTTTTCTTAAACAGGTAACGACACTTGCCTGTATATATTCCGCATTGATGAACAGGCTTTTTCCTCTGGCTTCTCGGCGTCCATTCTTCTCCTTATAGTCATAAGTAAAGATAGGAAGTATTGTTGGTAAGATGCTCGGACTAGATGCCCCGTGTTCATTGCCTGGAGCATGTCCAGGCATTCTGCGCCGCGGATCTCGCCCACGATATATCTGGTATTTAAAATATATCGGTTTTTGTATGCTTGACGTACCAAAATAAGGGAATGTACACACTATCTACTCCACGTATACTTGACGTAAATTTCCTATATACAAGCCATTTCAAGGGTATTTAGGAGGGATTTTATCTAATCACACATCTATCATTTAGCCAGTTCCCTTATCAGTCCAGCCCTATAAAAATCACTTTATTTTGTACATTGGTCTATGAAATCTCTTTTATGAAGCATTGATTTGTTGTAGAATAGGGGTATAAATTGAACAGGAAGGATTATAGCCATGCCAAAAGACCATGAGAGAAATACTTCCCCCTTGCAAGAAGCCAGAAAGAAAATAGCTGAAGAAAAATATAACACCCTTAAAACAGTGTTGGAAGATATGATACATAATGAAGAAAAAATTACTATTTCACGAGTATGTAAACTTTCCAGATTAAGCAAGAGCTATCTACATCAGAACGAAAGAGCCAAAAAACTATTTAATAAAGCTAAATCCATTGCCGAGGAAAAGACAAAATATGAAGGAGGGATTCCAGCAAGCACAGGCTTAGACATCAATCCCCAAATGTACCATGAAGATATGCTCCTACAATATGAAGAAGTTAAAAGAAAACTCCAAGAAAGCTATATGATTAATTTCCAATTACTCCAAGAAGAAAACAAGCGTTTAAAACAAGAAATCCAAGAACACAAAGAGCAATTAGAAGGTTTAAAAAAGTCTCCAGACTTCAAATTACATTTAATACCTAACGAACGAAGTTTTACTGCTTATAGAATTGAATCTCCACTGATGATTAGTTTTGAAAGTCCTGTAGAGGAGGTTGTTCTTAATGGGTTTAAATGGGGAGAATACAGCTTATCCAATCCTTATTATACTTTTGAATTGGCTACACCTATAGATGGCATAACCTTAAAAAAAAAGGATAATGCCTACTTGCTTACTATCACAGAAAAAGTGACGAAAGCTACTACAATTGATATTATAATGAATGTCATAGATTAAAATAGATATTATAACAATATGGCTAATTTAAGCAAATCTAATACTGTCAAATGGAGGTTTATACGAATGTTAAAAAAATTCCCTAAGATAAAAGATCCTGATACATTTGAGCTTTTAGCAAGAGATACTCTACAAGTAAAATTGAATATAACTTTAAGCTTATATGGAAGAACTGGACAAGCGCAAAATGGAATTGATTTATATACAAGTGGAGAAAACAAAATAGTCGTTCAGTGTAAAGATTATTTAAGCGACAAATCACCAACGGAAATAAGCAGTATCATTTTAAACGAATTAGGAAAAACCCAAAAATTAGATTTTCCATTTAAGCAATTTTGGTTAGCCACAGCATTAGAACGTGATACAAATATCCAAAACATAGTTGAAACTTTACAAAACAATTCTGTTAGAACTATTTATATTTTCTTTTGGGACGATATAGAGGAAATTTTATCGTATAATGGTAATATAGCTATACATTATTATCCTGAATATTGTGGTATGAATGAAAATTATTCTTCTTTAATATGTCTAGGCTTCTTTAGTATAGTTTTTACCGATTATATTGATATGATGAGATTTGAAAGGACACCTGCATTATCATATTGTTATATGATAGAAAATGGACTTAATTGGGTATTTAATCCCAACACAAGAGAAAATTTACAAATCTGTCTAGCTGAAATAAAAAAATATTTAACTGGTTCATTAAATTTAACAATAGATTTTAAACAAGAAAATGCATTTTATTGGTGTCAAGATGTACAACGAAATATAAACTCTATTTCGTATTCATTAAGTCAAAATTATCTTATATATTTTAGGATTGGAATAGCACTTGGAAGATTAGATCATGTACTTAGTTCCAATACAAATAAAGGTAGTAATGAAAGATATATTAACGAATTGAAGCAATTACTTTCTTCTCTAAATTTGACTACAAATCAAAGTAAAGTAATACAGGATTATTTAAAAAATCTTGATATTGAAAACCAAAAATACAGGATTCCAACTCTAATATTTGATTATTTATGTAACATTGTATAAATACCAAGAAAAACAAAAAAGCCATAAGGACATCACCCTATGGCTTATATCTATATTAGTGAAAATATGAAAATTACGTGAAAAACAATTATATCTTTCACAATTAAAAGTTTATAACACATTCTAAAAAATGTCAATATTTCATTTCAATTATTTCATAATTAAGTAAATATTTTATTTTTAACAGCAAAAAAGCCCACATATGTGAGCTTTTTTATATAA
>CAJUHL010000039.1:14249-14956 GCA_910586425.1 uncultured Bacilli bacterium | reverse complement strand
CAAGTGTTCCATTTTTATTGTATGGAATCTCTTCCATCTATATACATTATACTAATTTTTTTAGGTTTATGCAAGTTATTTGTCTTATCTTTGCAGGTTCTAAATTTTCAGATAAACATTTTTTAAATTTCATATAAACAATATTTATTGTATTTTTAACCGCTAGAATATAAATGTGGTATTGTAAAATTATACTTACTTGTAATGAACATTACCACAACTAGAATAGACTCCGCATGATTCTTCGGTAATTTGATTATTAGATAATGCTTGTACTTGTTGTTCTTTCTCAACTAGTGGTACATATCGTAAAACTAAATTACCAATCAATGAATTTTTAAGAAGTTTTTAAATCTTCAAGAGTAATATCATCAGTACCTTTTAAATAATTGGTGAAATAAGTTAATTCTTCTTGCATTTTGTAGCATGATTTTAAGATTATTTGTTTTTCAATAAATATTCTCCTTTCAAATATGCTTGTTATTCTATATCAAAATAGTATGTTTGTTAAATCAATTCGGCATTAAAACCCGTTGTAGGAAGAATAGATAACCCTAGAAATATAGAAACATTTATTTTGGATAAATTGATTTACTGAAATCACATTTTTATAGAACTGGAACAAACCACATAATTGCCGCTATATTTTCATATCATTAATAAGGTGAAATTATGAGAAAAAGTAAATTTATAAAATCTACTATAAT
>CAJUHL010000039.1:0-14239 GCA_910586425.1 uncultured Bacilli bacterium | reverse complement strand
AGGAATGATAATCAAAATCGTTATGACTAGGTTAATGGGAACAGAAGGTATTGGAATTTATATGCTAATAATGCCCACTTTTTCTTTATTCATTGCTTTGGCACAACTTGGATTCCCGGTTGCAATTAGTAAATTAGTAGCCGAAGATAAAAAAAACAATAAAAATCTCGTATTTTCGATTATACCAATCTCCTTAATTTTAAATCTATTAATTATGCTTTTACTATTATTTTTTGCTGGTACCATTTCTACCCATTTACTACATGAAAGTAGAACAACACTAGGTATTATTTGTATTGGCTTTGTCTTACCATTTATTAGTATTTCCTCTATCTTAAGAGGTTACTTTTTTGGAAAAGAAAAAATGGTTCCTCATGTCGTATCCAATATAACAGAAGATATTGTTCGTTTAATCATTCTCATCATTGGAATTCCTCTTTTTATCGTAAAAGGAATTGAATTCGCAGTCGCTTTCATTGTAATATCTAATATTTTAAGTGAACTTACTTCTATTCTCATTTTATTTTTATTCTTACCCAAAAGCTTTAAATTAGATAAAAAAGATTTTATCCCACAAAAAAACAACATCAAAGATATTCTCAACATCAGTATTCCAACCACTGGAAGTCGCATTATTGGTAATATTGGTTACTTTTTAGAACCAATTATTCTAACATTTGTCCTCTTAAAAGCAGGGTATTCTAATACATTTATCATAACGGAATATGGAATTGTAAGTGGCTATGTTATGCCGTTGTTATTACTACCATCTTTCTTTACCATGGCGATTTCACAAGCACTCATCCCAGTCATCAGTAAGTCTTATGCAAATCACCATTATGAATATGCGAAAGCAAAAATTAAACAAGCCATCTTTTTTTCCCTGCTCATTGGTATCCCGATTACCATCCTATTTTTGTTATTTCCTACTGCTCCACTTCAATTTATATATAATACAAATGAAGGTACTACTTATTTAAGAGTACTCGCTCCCATTTGTTTACTACACTATATTCAGTCTCCACTTACTAGTAGTTTACAAGCGATGGGAAAAGCCAAAGAAGCAATGAATGGGACCCTATTAGGAGTCTTTGTAAGAACCATTGCTCTTTGGATAGGCTGTTCCTTAAAAATAGGAATGTGGGGACTTATTTTTGCAACTGCATGTAATATTACACTTGTAACATACCATCAAGCAAAATACGTAAAAAAAGCCTTTATGAAGTAAAAAAACACTAAAAAGCCGCCAATTGGCAGCTTTTTTACATTATCACTTCTGTTTTTGATTTTGGATATCATAAAATCTTTGAAACAATGCTTCTTTCGAAAAATAATAATCTATTTGATTTCTCCTTGCAATATCATTGATAAAACTTTGCAAAGTAGATACATCTGTACCCTGTAATAGCTGTTCTTGCAAAACAGAATCCCCTTGTTGATAATCACGGTGTAACGCATTCAAATAATGCGAACCATAGTTCCATAATACATTCAATACCATACTTGTATCTACTGAAATATCTGAAGTAGGTTCCTGATTCAAATCTGCCATTACAATTTGAAAATCATGTGTTGTAAGCACCCCGATATGATTAATAAGACCAGTTAGCGTCATAAGCGCATCATGAGGTACTTGTTCTGACTGACTCCTAACATAAATACGTGCAGAATTGAGTAAAGAAAAACAGACAGTCATACTAGAATATGGAAATTCTACTGTTCCATAATCTATGAATTTATTCATTTCAATCACCTATATATCGTATGAAAATAGTAGCCTAATTATGTTTGAAAAAACATACTTTATGACAAAATACATAAAAGGAAATTGCACTCGCTAAAAATAAAATGATTGTCAAGGCAAAGTGAATACTTTGTAAATATGGAATCCATAAAAGAGAAACCAGATTTACCACACAATGAAAGAAAATAGGTACTTTCATATCCTGATATTTTTCATATAATAAAATCAATATCGTACCTAACAATGCAGTAAAAATAATCTGTAATAAATTATCATGAAATAATGCAAAAATGATTGTACAAAATATCATCGCATTTTTTGTAGTATATATCTTTTTTAACTTATGATAAACTACACCACGGAATAGATACTCCTCTAATACAGGTCCTACAATTCCTTCGCTGATAACCAATATCCAAAAATAAGATGTATGGATTGCTTCATACTGAACACCCATTCCAAGTAAAGGAATATGAAATAAAAAACAAAAGGCAAAAGGAGATAAGAATAGCCAAATAAAATTGGTTACTTTTATTTTTTCACTTTTTTGACGATGTTTATAATACTGGTAAATCAAAATCGGAATAAAAAGAAAAGCATTCAGAACAACAATATAAATCATATGGGATTCCATATATTCATTTAGGGGAATACTCAAATCCATTTGATTCACACGCTCAATAATTTGTTCTTCAGATTCTGATGGATACTCCAATTTCATTTGGTCCACTTGACCTTGCATAAAAAGAAAAGATAAGATTGCAACAATTAAAAATTGGCCTATTCCAACTAGGATAGGCCACATCAAGACACGTATTACATTCCAAAAATAGGAAGAATTACGTTTCATTATTTTTCCTTTTTAAACATTTCTGATATTGTAGTACTAATTGTTGCAATGTTTTGTAAATCTGATGGAACAATAATTTTTGTTGATTGACCATTTGCTACATTGGTTAAGGCTTCAAAACTTTTTAAAGTTAGTACTGCATTATCAGCCTTTGCTTCTTTTAACAATTTAATTCCTTCAGCTTCCGCTGTTTTTAATTTTAAAATAGCTTCTGCTTCTCCCTCTGCCTCACGGATTTGTGCTTCTTTTTTTGCCTCTGCTCTTAAAATTGCACTTTCTTTTTCTCCTTCCGCAATTAGAATATTAGATTTCTTTTCTCCCTCTGCTTGTAATATTTTTTCACGACGCTCACGTTCTGCACGCATTTGTTTTTCCATTGCTTCTTGAATATCTCTTGGTGGAATAATATTTTTAACTTCCACACGATTGACTTTAATCCCCCAAGGATCTGTTGCTTCATCCAAAATAGAACGCATTTTAGAGTTGATAATGTCTCTTGATGTTAAAGTTTGATCCAACTCTAATTCCCCAATTAAATTACGTAACGTAGTCGCAGTTAAATTTTCAATTGCACTAATTGGATGTTCCACCCCATAGGTATACAATTTAGCGTCTGTAATCTGATAATAAACAACCGTATCAATTTGCATTGTAACATTATCCTTCGTAATTACAGGTTGTGGTGCGAAATCCTTTACAATTTCCTTTAAGGTAACTGTATTCGCAACACGGTCTACAAATGGTATTTTAAAATGCAACCCATGCTGCCATGTTTGTGAATAAGAACCCAAACGTTCTATCACATAAGTTCTTGCTTGTGGTACTACTTTAATATTAGGTATTACCAGTACCGCTACAAGAATGAGTAAAGTAATAAAAATTTCCATAGTTAATCCTCCCATTCCTCTACTTTAATCTTTACACCATCTATTAATAATACTTTTACAGTACTATCAACCTTTATTTCTTGATCTGCAAAAGCTGTCCATTTTTTTCCATCTACTTTTACTTCTCCTGTCCCATTTTTTAAAATCTCTTCGGTCACAATTCCCTTCATTCCAATAATACGATCTAAATTGGTTCTTACTTTTTTAGTAGAAAGCCATTTTTGTAATATTGGTCTTGTTGTAATTAATAATAGGATTCCGACAAGACAAAATACGCCAACTTGTATCATAAAATTGTCATTGATGAAAGAAAGGGCAAGAGCAAGTAACCCACTTACCACAAACCATATGGTTGTTAAATTAATGGTCATTACCTCTACAATCGCGAGCAAAATAATAATTGCAATCCATATATAAAACATAAATCATCACCTAATTAAATTATACTATTGTTATATCAAAAATACAACCAAATTTGATTAACAAAAAAGGAAAGCAATTACTTTCCTTTGGAAGATTTCTCATCCTGTTCTGATTGAAAAGCAGCCGCAAGCCCATTGATTAAATGATCAAATTGTGCACGGCTTGTTGGATCATTTTCTGTTCCTTTTAAAATAGTATCTACCTTTTGATGAATGTCATTTAATGATGAATCATTGATTGCTTTTCCTTTATTTTTTCGGTCCAATTTTACGGCTTTGAAAATTTCAAGATTGCCTTTTGCTCGAATATATGCCTCGGAAGTTCTTAATTTCAATTGTAATCTTTTTATCCATTTTAAACGAGGTATCTCTTTTAATTCCTGAATATCTTTTTTCAATCTATCACTAACATATTCATTATCAATTGCTTGATCTACATTGGATTGATTGCATTCCTTAAGACGTTCAAACAATGCAACTTTTTGGTGCAATTGATCGATGTCAGTTTGATTGGAAGACGTAATAAGCAAATCTTTGGTTTGTCCAATTGCTTGATCTAGTTTTTTTTGTTCTCTTGCAAAATGCCTTTGATACGCTTTACTTTGACATTCAAGATAATCTAAATTAGCCAATTTAGTCAAAACGGCTTGTTTAATCATACAAATACGGTAACCTGAAATAGAAATGTCCATATCATGCCACTGAATCCATTCTCTTTGTTTTTCTTGTTGCATTATGCATTGCCCCCTTCACTATGAATCACTTGACGCATCTTTTCTTTTATAAGTAACCATTCTTCATCTGGAATGGTTTCAAAGACAAGCTTGCCATCTTTTTCAGTCACAATGGAAGCATATAATACTACCCTATCATTTTTACTTTCATTTAAAGTGTATATAATATATTCTTTTCCTGTTTGTTCCAATATAAAATTTGCTACAATATCAATAGATTGATATTGTCCATGAATCCAAACCTTTTTTACCACTGTTTCGTTCTCCATAATCATATACTCCTATTCTCTTTTTATTTTATCACAAGAAGAATATGAAAAAAAGAATTTTAAAGAAAAAAATCTAGATTTATTTTCTAAATTTTAAATTTAAGAATTTAATTTTTAAAATAATCATAGACCTTTTCGATAATAAATTGGTGTTTTTGACTACCGAGAAATGTTTTATCTAATTTTTTACTTGACAACTTTTGATATTTTAATAAAAGAATCTTTCGCACCGATTCATCGATTTGTTGCTCTGTTATTTGCCCTTCAGCAATACTTTCTTTGATATAAGCAATCGCGCGTCCCAAATCCACTGGCATCAATAAAATATCTACCCCAGCTTGAATGGCACGTTCGTAAATTTCTTTTTCAGAATAATATTTAGTAATAGCACCCATATTAAGTGCATCTGTAACTACCAATCCTTGATATCCCATTTCCTCTTTCAATAACCCTGTAATAATTGCAGGGGATAAGGAAGCAGGTGTTTCATCATGACTGATACTTGGAACAGCCAAATGTCCAACCATAATGATATCAGCCCCAGCATCTATGGCTTTTTGAAAAGGAATCAAATCAGATGTGACAAGCTCTTCTTTTGTTTTAGAAATTATAGGCAAAACAGAATGTGAATCAGATATCGTACTCCCATGTCCTGGAAAATGTTTGTAAACTGCAATCACACCACTATCCTCTAGTCCATTGGCAAAGGCAATCCCCATTTCGGACACAGTTTTCGCATCTGACCCAAAACTTCGATTTCCAATTACTTGATTATTGAAATCACTTACAATATCTAATACAGGAGCAAAATCCATATTAATACCAAAAACCTGTAACTCCTCGCCTACTACCTTTCCAACTCCATAGCTCAATAAAGAATTGCGTGTACTACCTACCAGCTGCATAGGAGGAATTATAGTGACAGAGGCATCCTCTAGTTCCTGTAGTCGCTGTACCCTACCACCTTCTTGATCGACAGAAATAAACAGAGGAATTGTCGTTATACTTTCCATTTGATGAATTTGATTATATGTTTCTTCATAGCTTTTAAAATTATTTTTAAATAAAATAATACCACCAGGCTTATAATCCATTATTTGTTTGATTGTATTTTTCATTGTCTCACTGGAATAAGAAATCATAAACATTTGACCAATTTTTTCTTCTAAAGTAAGTTGTTCGATTTGAGTTTGAACTTTTTCTTCGTATAAGGTTTTTTCTATTTTTTGATAAGAATTATTGGACGTATTGACCATTTGAAATATACCAAAAAGCATCATGATTATAAAAATCGCCGCAAATAAGCTTTTTTTCATTTGCCTGTCCTCCTTTTTTTATTATAACCAATTGATACAAAATCAATAGAAAAAAAGTAGTTACTTTATTTTATATCCGCTTCTATCACCATATTTACAGCGTTTTGAATCACTTGAATTGATTGATTCAAGTATTTCGTTTCTTCCTCATTGAGCGGAATATGTATCTTCTTTTGTACTCCATTACGATTGACGATAGCAGGTGTTGAAATACAAATTTTATTTTTTTCATCATAACTAGAAACAGGTAAAATAATGTTTTTATCTTCTAAAATAGCACAAGTAATGCGAACCAAACACATTCCAATTCCATAATAAGTGGCACCTTTTTTTTGAATAATTTCATAAGCAGCATTTCGAACCTCTTCTTCCAGTTGTTTCTTTTCTGATTGTGTCAAAAAAGCATCAATTCCAGTAAGACCAATATTGGCATGACTCCACGCAACAAATTCACTATCACCATGTTCTCCCATCACAAAGACTTGAATATCTTTTGGGCATATTTGGATCTTTTCACTAATTAAATATTTTAACCGTGCTGTATCCAATGTTGTTCCTGATCCAATCACCTTATTCCCATCCAAACCTGAATATCGTAACGTCAAACAAGTCATTACATCCAAAGGATTGGTGGCTACCAAAAAGATCCCATCAAAACCATTCTGCATAACAGAATCAATAATGGATTTGAAAATACGACTGTTTTTATGAATCAAATCCATTCTCGTTTCCCCGACTTCTTGATTACTACCAGCCGCTATTACCACAATTTTAGCATCTTTACAATCAGCATAATCACCCACACAAACATTTACTTTAGAAGGGCTGTATGCAAGACAATGATTTAAGTCAGCTGCTTCTCCTTCAATTTTTTCTCGATTAATATCAATTAATATTAATTCATCTACATAGGTGTGCTGATTTAAAAGCGCATATGCATAGCTCATTCCAACATTTCCACATCCAATTAACACAATTTTATTTTTCATACAAATCCTCGCTTTATTTTAATATTCCCTTATATTATAACACGTATAATACTGGTTAGTAAATTGATGAAGGCCATATTATGATTTATACTATTGTCAATCAAGGAAGTTTGAAAAATACCTTCTAAAGGCTACTAAACTTAATCTCTTGTAGGAATTACTTCTCTTTACAATGACATTCTGGATTTTCACAAGTACAATTAGGATTATAACCACTGGCACATTCACCAGTACAAGTACATTCCCATCTTTTTAAAGTGGGAAATAACTTCATACAATATTCTTTCATTTCTTCATTAGTCATTCCTGCTTGTGAACCATATTGTGAACACATTTCTATATATTCTTCCATAGTAACTTTATCTATAAATTCCCCATTTTGATAGCAATATCTACAATAATCTGCATTAATACTTCCATCTTTATTTTTACCTAGTTGCGCATCTGAAGTTATAGGCATACCACAACTTTGACATATTTTATTTTCCATTTTATATTCCTCCATTCTGAAAAACAAATTATAATCATTATTTGTAAAGGATTAACTCAATTGTAACATATTTTTTGATCCAAATGTTGATATTGGTATAAGATATGCCATATTCTCTTATCAAATCTAGTTTCTTTTTCCCGATTCATATCAATTTACTATCTTTTTTTGTAATTTTCATCATAACCTATATGTTCCTATTTCATAGACACTTCCGTTTTCTAGGCATTTCTAGCTTTTCGTATCTATATTTCTATTCTAACACCATAAAGGACGAAATCTTATTTATACTACTTTAATCCTGTAAAATTTCCTAATTGTAGTTCAAAATACCCTTTTTATAGCCTGTAACAGCTGCAACTCTGGTATTGATAGGACCGTACTTCCTTCAAAAGAAAAGGAAATATTATTGAAAAACCTTAGACTTTTCCTAAAAATAATGGTATAATAGTTTATGACGATGAAAGGATATATATTATGGATGTAATAGATTTATTTGCAGGATGTGGAGGATTAAGTTTAGGATTCGAAATGGAAGGATTTAATATACCTTTAGCAATCGAAAAAGATGAATGGGCATCCGAAACATATAAAGCTAATCATAAAAACACAAAAGTAATTACTGCTGATATAACTCAAATATTAAATTTAGATGAACTTCTACCAGAAGATTTAGTTATAGATGGTATAATTGGTGGTCCACCTTGTCAAGGTTTTTCATTAAGTGGTAATAGGGACAAAAGCGATCCAAGAAACAGTTTATTTATGGAATTCGTAAGATTTGTTAAATATTATAAACCAAAGTTTTTTGTAATGGAAAACGTAACTGGTATTTTATCTATGAAAACTAAAAACAATGAAAGCGTAAAAGAACTTATTTTAAAAGAATATAATAAGGCAGGATATAATGTTAAAATTTGCAAATTAAATGCTGCAGAACATGGAGTCCCTCAAACAAGAGTAAGAGTAGTATTTATAGGTATTAGAAATGATATTGAATTTATTGAGGAAAAAATTGGACCTAAACCAACCTATTTAGGAGATCAACAAATTACAATTGAACAAGCAATTATGGATTTACCTCAAATAAAATCTGGTCAAGGAGAAGAAACTATGGATTACGCTACCAATCCTACAAACTCTTATCAAAAATGGGTTAGAAAAAATAGTAAACAGGTATATAATCACATTGCTATGCGTCATACAAAACGATTAATAGAAAGATTTGAGCAAATAGGATATGGTGAATCAGTTGCAAACGTTGCAGAAGAACATAAACAAAGAAAAAGAGGCGATGCATCTAAAGTTAGTGGAAAAATTTTCTCACAAAATAATATGAGACCTTATCCTAACAAACCATCACCTACTATTCCAGCAAGTTTCCAAAGTAACTTTATTCATCCATTCATTAATAGAAACTTTACAGCCAGAGAAGGAGCAAGATTACAGTCATTTCCTGATACATATATTTTTCACGGAAAAAGAACAACAATGTCTTGGGAAAAAAATTTATCTCAATATCAACAAATCGGAAATGCAGTTCCTCCATTACTGGCAGATGCAATAGCAAAAAACATACTTAAATATTTTAATTAAGTATGCTTTTTTATTTTTCAACATTTATGAGTCTACCTGGAGTGATAACATCTCTTTCAACAGCTATATCTGCAATATCAGAAATAATTTCATTATAATAATCTTGCAATACAGAATATTCAATTAATGACTGTTCATTACGTCTTAATACAAACATTTCATTTAATACATTATCATATCTTGCGGAAATAATTTTATCACTTCCGACCTGATTAGTTTCCATTAAAACATATGTTTTTGCATTTGGAGTTGCATTCTTAATAAGTTTACTTGAATATTGAACTTCGCCAAACATTGTTGCGTCTAAATAAGTTTTTACTTCTACAGCTACAATTGGTAAGATGATTTCAAATTCTTGATTCTCAATTTTCATTTTTACTTTTTTCCCAATACAAAAGTCTACATCTTTTTTCATAATATTAATTTTTAAATCATTACCTATTTTCATCCCAGCATAAATTCCTTTATTATATATACCCAATATTCCATTTTTAATATATTCATTGTCTTCAAATAAATATGAACTCAATTCCTCCAAAAAAGTTGATCTAAACTTTGATTGGGAAGTAATATTATTTTCACTCGTAAATTTATCAAGTTTTTTATAATACGCATTAATAATATTTGTTGCTTTTTTAAAATTATCTTCATCAGCTTTAGAAAAATCAATATCCAATAATTCCATTTTAGTTTTTAAATATTCATTTTGATAAAAATCTTCAATTACTTCTCCTAATCCTTTATAATTCGAATTAATTTTATTTTTAAAGTTGCTTTCATGAATTAATAACATATAATCACCATCTAAACTTATTATAACATGTATAATGTTGAACATAAAGTTTTGGATGATTAAATTTGAAATCTTTATGTTTTTTGTTATTATAACAAACATCGTTACAACAGGTATTTAGAGTACGTAAAAATGAATGTCTGCCATATAATTATTTATTAATTTGGTTGCAGATAATGGAAACTAATGAAAACATTAGAGTTCGGATGATTAAACGTGAGGAATATAGGTAATTTCCTATGATATTAACCGAAATATTATGAAAGTAAAATTTTATGAAACATATTTTAAGGTTTGATATTGCAAAAGGTAAAATATGTTTGTTATTTTATTGACCTTTTTTGCTTACAATTCAAAATTTTTCTTTATTTTTAACCATTTTTTTCCAATTTTAATTAAGATAAATTAAAGTATATTTTTCAAAGTTTAGAAATTTGCCACCTAGAAATTTTTTCTATTTTTCCTAGTCCTTACCTCAATAAGACAATCTATTTCCTCACAATATTGGTAGTATTCTATAAATGGAATTTTTGATTCTCTATATTGCACACCATTTAATAAAAAGTCACGTAATAATTTCAATTCTTTTACAGATAAATCATTCATTTTTGGGTATATCATATTAAATAATTGTTCATTATCACATTGTTTTTCTACATGGAAATCTATACCAATTTGTGGATTCTTAGATACTATTTTTATCATTTTTTTAGATAACTTTGTTAGTTTCTTTTTTTCTTTATTTTTCTGCAATACGTATCCATAACTAGCGATATATAAGGGACTCAATGTCCATGAAAAAAAGGTTATTAGTAGACCACCACAAATATTATGATACTTTTTCTTCATATTGTTCAAAAGTTCAATAACTATCACCATAATAAATTTATGCACTTAATATAATTATAATCCCTGTTCTATTTTCTTTTTCAATTTTTCATTTTCCATTTATAAAATGATGAATTTAGAAACCCCTATAGATTCAAGCAAAAACAAAAAGTGGAGCCTTTCGGCTCCTTCAGGGGCGGTTAGAGTTCACGCACTTCAAAGTTTATTTAAGTACTTTTACCTTTATTTTAATAGATTTAAAAATATTTAAATTTAACAAGTATTATATGAATTTTTAAATTTTGGTAGTTGATATATTCTTAACTACCTTTTTATGAATATTAATTATATCTTTATTATTTGTTGTTCAGTATCATCTACTATATCGTATCCCAATTTTTCATATGTCTTTTTTCTTCTTAAAAACATATTACGGGTTTTGGCAAAATTATCATCAACATAATCATAAATTAATATTTCTTTTTTGTTGTCATCTTTTCTATGTAATCTTCCTGCATATTGTGTTACCCTTGTTTGTCCAGAAATAGGCATAGTTAAGAATAATACGTCAAGTTTTGAATCATCGAATCCTTCACCAATATACGATCCTGTAGCAACTATAATTTTATTACTGCCAAGCTCATTGATTTGATTCGTTAGTTCTTCATAATGTTTAAGCACCTTTTTACCTATTCCACCATAATATTTGAAAATATTACTTGTATATTTAGAAAGTTTATCATAAATATAATTCATAAGTTCTAATCGTTCAGTTAAAATTAAAATGTTTTTTCCATTTTCATATTCTTTTTTTATATCCTTAATAATATTTTCACTACGTATAATATCCTTTGCTATTAAGTCATTAATTTCATTTAATTCATAATTATCAATATTAGGATTAGTAAAATTTAAATGGCTTTTCTTTACAATTACTTTCATTGGAATATTCAATTCTTTATTGAATTTCAAACTATCTACTTTATACCTAATATCACCACATTGCATTTTTATAATTGGTGTATGTCCATTTTCTCGCTCAGGAGTGGCAGAAATACCATAAACATATTTAGCATTTCCAGTATTTATTGTTTGTTCAAAAGTATATGCTGCTGTATGATGACATTCATCAATAATAATCATTCCATAATTTTTTGCAATATCTAACACTTCACCATTATTCCATATGGATTTTATACTAACAACATCAATTATATTGGTGATATTCTTCCTTTTACCACTTATTTCTCCAACCTCACTAATATTTAAGAACTCTTTAATTCTATCTTTCCATTGATTAAGTAGTTGTATTTTATTTACCAAAATTAAAGTGTTAACTTTTCGCTCTTCTATTATTTTACATCCTATAACAGTTTTACCAAATCCTGTCGGTGCACATAATATTCCATTATCATATTTTAGCAGGTTATCAAGAGCCTTTTGTTGCTCATCTCTTAAATTTCCGTTAAAAGTAACATCAATTTTATTTCCTTTAAAACGTTTATCAATTTTAATTATTTTAATATTATTCGTTTTACACAAACTTTCTAAGTATTCATACGTTCCTCTTGGCAATTTCAAATATTTGTCGTCTTCTTTACTACAATCGATAACCATCGGAATATTATATACAGACATTCTTAATTTTTGATTTTTGTAAAATTCAGGATTAGCAAAAGTCGCAAGTCTTCTAAAGCTATTTTTAACAATTGAGTTAAGATTAGCTTTATCGATATAAATCATATCATTTAAAATTACCTTAATACTTTTAGGATATTCTATATTATTTTTACATTTATCATTTACTTCTTTTTTCATATCGACTATCTCATGACCTATATCAATAGTTTCATTTGATAGTTTTTTAATTTTTTCAAAAACTTCGGTCTCTGTTAATTTATGAATAGAATTTAAATATTGTATTTGATCGTCATTAACTTGAATGAAATTTCTATCAACAAATATTGTGTTTCCATATTTAGATGGTTCATTTTGAAATGGTAGGGCTATTAAATTACCATATCCACCCTTTGGTAGCGTGTCTTGATTAGGAAACATTCTATCAAATGATGAAATAGAAATATTGCTTATTTCCATAGTCTTAGATAGCAATAGACTTCCCAATTTTCTGGCAGTTATTGCTTTAATATTTATATCAAAGAAAATCCAAATATGTAAACCCTTTCCAGATCTACTTCGTTCTATAGCGATCGGAATTTCATACTTATCACAGATATTAGCAAATGCTAACACATCACTCTTAATATCATTATTTGTATTTTTATTATCGAAATCTAAAACAAGAAAATAACAAGTATCATTTTCTAACAATGGATAAATTCCAATTGGATTATTTTCATACATATGCTTATAAATAACTTCCTTTGATAAAGGTTTATTTTCTCTGTATTGACAATTCTTACATTTTTTGCCCATTGTTTTATTACATATGCCTTTTTTCCATTCGTTTGCGCAGGCTGGAATATAATATTTAATGTTAGGATTATTTTTATCTATTGATAAATATGGGTAAACATCATCCCTACCTTTAAAATAACCCAAAAAGATTTTAACTTTCTCTTCTCGACTTAACGATAACTCATTTTTATTAATAGATGGCTTATTTAATTGCTTTTTCAATGATTCAACTTCACATTGAAGTTTTCTTATTTCTAACTCTTTTATATTTATTAATCTGATAATTTCATTATCACTCATAGGTTATACCTCAACTAACTCCAATGATGAAACAAATTCTAAAATTGATGTTATTGCTTCATCAATAGATATTTCAAGCCAATTATTTCTTGCCATACTGATCATAGATTTGAATTTGTTATTATAAAGGATAGACTCTAGGCTGCTTTTTAGATCAATTATGTTGTTTTCATCTATTAAAGTATCTTTAAATACTAATTTATCTAAATATTTAAAAAAACGATTATTACTAAAATTATTAGTATTGAATAAGTAATAAATATCAAAAATATCTTTATATCTTGTTGACGTAATACCAAACTTTAATAGAGATTTTATTTTTTCTACACATATCTGTTCTTTAGAATTTGCAAGTAACATTACAGTTTTAGAATAGTTACCTAAATCAAAACACAATTCATCTTGCTCTATATCCATATCTTTATGAACACCTATATCTAATTTTGTAGGAAAAACATTTCCAAAATTATCAGATATTTCAATAAATACTCTTTTTCCATCATAGTCTTGATGATGAAGTTTTTTTATTGGCAAAGTAATTTTTATTTTATGGATTTATGTCAAGTTTTTAGACACGAAAATCTTTAGTAATTTAAAATTTAA
>CAJUHL010000038.1 GCA_910586425.1 uncultured Bacilli bacterium | reverse complement strand
CCGAAAAGGAATATGCACAATTATATGATAGTTATGCAAAAGAAGTAAATGAAAGTGGGTTGTATACGGCAGAAGAAAAAAGGAACAGATTTGTGTGGAAATTATTACAGGTAGAGAAAGAGTTAGAAGAGCTTCAGAAATTAGATAATAATGAGATTTTAGCATATTTTGGATTTGGGGTGCTTATTGGTTTGTGTGGAGTATTTGTTATATATAAAAATAAAAGATTATAAACTTATTTTATGTTAATATATCATGGTTATTTCTATACCTGAAAATAAAAATAGGTAATTATCATAATTTTATAAAAATTTTTTTTAAGGGATACAAGCATTATCATAAAAAATGTACTTAATATATTGTTATAATACTCCAGTTCTGTATAGTGATGAAAATGGAATGATGGCATATGGTTCAGATAGTAATTTTACTTTGATTAATAATGTTGCTGGATACATTAGGAGTGATGGTCCTGTTAATGGGATAATGAGATCGCAATATATAAAATCTGGTGAATATGCTCATTTTAATTGTTATTTATACATTGAATATAGTAATAACTGGAACGGATCATTTAGGAAGATTTGACGAGAATGAAATACTATAATAGGAAGACCAGGGTATTGGTTTAGTAAAGTACTCAAATTAAATAATGGTGTAAGTATAGATACAACATTATATTGTACAAAATTAGAGTTACTTTCTTTCAAATATCATATACAGTCAGTGACACAAAATACTCCCCTTCGTCTTCAAAATATCATGCATTAGTTGTAAGAATAAAAGCAATTGGAAATTGGGATTGTCATTTTTGACATTGAAAAGATAACTTTAGGAAGATAATTGAATAATATACGAGAAGGAAATGACTTTATGAAGTTTATTAATGTATCTGAAATAGAATCAATAATTAAGGATAATGGCTTTATATTACTTGGTCAAATACAAGTATCGGATGATATGTATCAAGAACTTATTGAAAATGCAAATTGGAAAATAAATCATTTGTTTATGCAGATTTTGCCAAAACCCGATATAATTTTGGCATTGACTATGGTTCAAATTGCAATGCGTCATTTTAAAAATGGAAAGTACTGGAAGATATTTAACGAACAAATTGAAATGGATATTTCTGTTGCGAAACAAAATTATATAGGGCAAATTTTTTTGAAAACCATTAGAGAATATCATCTTTTTGAGTTAAATAAAGAAGGTGGTAATATGTCTATGTATGTAGAAAATATCAAAGCCCATGCTTTTGTTATGGATTCTTATATGTATGGTTTTTTTGACTTTGCATATGCGTATTATGAAAATAACTTATTTAGACAATTACAGGACGATATCTTGGAAGATTTAGAAGACTTATCAAGTTTTATGGAAGAAACACTTAGAAACAATAATGATACAATTATATCAGAAGAAAATGGAATTAAAGCTACGAAAACATATAAATTATTAAGATCTACAAGAGCTGTATTTGCTCAATGTACATCAGAAAATTTACAAAAAATGTTTTTTCCTGTTTTAGAAATGATTGATAGATATTTTTATGAAGGAGAAATTCCAGACATTATAACAAATAGGTATGAAAAAGCATTTGTGAATTGGCTTAGAAAATGTGAAAATGAGAAAAATGAAGTTAAAAGAAATAGAGGAAATGAAAGAATCATCGTTAGTCATAGACCATATATTCATGTGGATGATGAAAATGAAAGAGCGTTTTTAATAATTCCGGCGCAAAAATTTCGAAATGATGATTGTAATGGAAAGGCTTTTGTTGAAATTACAATAAATGGATATAAAAAGATTAAAGAATTAGAATTGTATACATCTTTTGGTATATTTATTTCAGAGCCAATAACAATTCAAATACCAGATATTTTTTCGAGAATTGATATTAGTATAAAATCCATAATTGAAAAGAATTATAAAATTGTAGAAAGTTCATATCGCATATTTGATAAAAAGTGGAATAATATTGATAAGTTTACTCAAGGTCATAATTATTTACTTACTAAAAAGACATCACATATTATTTGGGATAATGAGAATGATGTAATAGATATATATGATGGTTGTAAATTTTGGGATTATTATTCTGTAATGGTTAGAAAAGAGAGTATTTGTTATGTGGATAAACACCCTTTATCTATACTTGGTGAATTTTCTATTGAACCAATATTTGATTCTGTTATTGAAAAGTATACTATTACAAAAAGTAATAAAGAAGTTTTAACATCCTTTTTTCATCCAACAATTTCTTTTGTAGTTCCAAAGGCGAAAATGGATGGAACTTCTTTAATAGTGAATGATAGATCATATATGTTATTGAATATATATGAAAAAACATGTTATATTTGGCCGGAAGATAAAACTAAGGTTGCTATAACTATAGCATTAGAAGATGTATTGGGTCAAGCTCAGGGATATTTTATTATAAAGTTAGACATCCCTGGCGAGCAAAACAAACTTCTTTGTGAATATTTAGCATTGAAAAAATTTAATTGCAAGTTTAATAAAGCAAGATTTATGTATGATAAATATGCTGAATTTACAATTATTCATTATAATACAGAACTTAGGAATATTCCCAAAAATTGGATATTATTAGATACTGAGGAAAATTTTAGTACAATATATACTATTCCATTGTCATCTGAAATGGAAGAGGTAACATTTGATTTTTATATAGATGAAGTATTTACATTAAGCATGCCATTAAAAGTATTTATGTATGGATTTTCATTACAAGAAATGAGAATTGATAAACCGGAGTATTTATGGTACAGGGATTTAAAAGAAATCCTTTATGTAAAGATTCCAAGTGCAATTTCAGCAGGAGCTTATTGTGAAAAAAATAAAGAATATATTTTAGAAGGGGAGCAATTAGAAGCTGGTTTATTTCGAATAAATATTTCTGAATTTATTAGAAATATCAAAGACAAGTATAAGAAAAAATATCAGTATATATCTATATGTTATATTGACAATAAAAAAAGAAAAGTCCCATTACCTCCAATTTTAAGGAATTTATTAGTGGAACCATTTTTTGAATTAGAATATTCAAAAAAAGAAGGAGTATATATAACTGTTAATTTAAAGGGATCGGCAATACTTTATTTAACAGTAAAGGACTATCAAACAAATAATATTGTAATTAATCATAAAGAGTGTCATGAAGGAAAAAACATATTTCCTGAATTAACCAAAGAGGGATATTATGATTTATATCCAACAATGGTAGAATCTGATGAGTTTGGTTTTGAAGTAAAAACTTCATTAAAAATTAAGAAAGGTGTTGGGGCTATTGATATTGATGATATCACTAATTGCAGGTTGATAGTAAAAACACTTGTATGTGATGAAGAGATACTTCCATTAGAATATGAATATCTCATATATTTTACGGAAAAAAAAGCTGAAAATACATATTTTGGTTATATGAAGTCTATGAAGAAAGAAGGAAAAAAACTTAATAAAGACACTTTAAAAAAATTTGGAAGAATACGTATAAAATTACATCAGATAGATGAAGAAATTAGGGCTACTATGCAGCTGTTTTCCTACAATGAAGAAATATGGATGGATCCATATTATGATGTAGAAAGAAATATGATTATTAGTTGTGATAATACATTATTAGATACAGTGCAAGATATATCCCGATTTATCTTATTGGATTCAGAGATAACAGAATTTATATTTGATAGAGAAAAACTAAGGAGGACAAGATAATGTTGTTTAGACCATCGGAGAGTTCTAAAAAAATAGTAGATTTTTATAGAAGATATATGTTGACAACATTCAGTACAAATAATGAAAAGTACAATGTTCAATTAAAAGAAGCATTGGAAAAGGAAGGTGCTATAGCGGTAGGACCATATTTAAGTATGTCAGATCCTTATGAAAAGGGAAGTTCTTTGAAAGAGTTAGCGAACGAAGGATTAGTTTCAAAAGACATACTGAATATTCAAGGTTTTCATCCTGAGCGTAATCTATATCGACATCAAGAAGATGCGGTTAGGAAATCTGTTGAGGGAAAAAATTTGATTGTCACTACCGGCACTGGCTCTGGTAAAACGGAATCTTTCTTGATTCCTGTTATTAACCAATTGCTGAAAGAAAAAGAAACAGGAACTCTTGGTCCGGGGGTAAGAACATTAATAATATATCCCATGAATGCATTAGTTAATGATCAGATTCGTAGATTAAGAGAATTATTAGCAGGTATGGAAGGCGAGCCAAAAATCACTTTTGGACGATTTACAGGAGAAACAAAAGAAACATTTAAAGAAGCAAAGCAAAAATATGAGGAGGTAGAGGATATTTCAATTAATCCGCTTTGTGACAATGAGCTTATAAGCAGAGAACAAATGCGGGCGACACCACCTAATATTTTAATTACAAACTATGCTATGTTAGAGTATATGTTGCTTCGTCCAGGAGATAATATTATCTTTAGTGAAGAGAATTCTAAAAAATGGCAATATATAATTTTTGATGAAGCACATTCGTATAATGGTTCAAAAGGAATAGAAGTTGCTTCTCTTGTTAAGAGAGTGAAAGCTATGCTTAAAAGAGATGATATTAAATTTATTCTTACTAGTGCCACTTTGGGTGATGAAAAATTAAATAATGAAATAATACATTTTGGTGAAGCACTATGTACGGCAAAATTTGAAAGTTCAGGTATAATACGTTCTCATACAGTTGAAGCTAAGCCAGAACATAATGTAACAAAAATTGACTTTGAATTATATAGAAAACTGGCTGCTATGATTCGAGATCATTATATTGATTCCAAAATAATAGAGGTTATTAAGAAATATGGGTTAGAAATTAATGATAATAAAGAATTATCAGAAATATTATTTGATATAGTTCTTCATGATAGTTTTTATTTTGATGTTCGTAAAGTATTATTTAATCAAATAAAAACAGTAACTGAGGTGGCATCTGAATTGCAAATTACCGTAGATGATTTAACAGATTTTATTGCCGTAGCATCTAATGCTTTAAAAGATAACGAGAGGCTGTTTGAAGCAAAATATCATATGTTCTTACGAGGAATAGAGGGTGTATATGTAACGCTTAATCCATCAAATAAACTATTTGTAAACCGTATGGAAACATATAAGGAAAAACCGTATGATGAATCAGATATCGGGTATAAAGTATTCGAGATTTCTTTTTGTAATAATTGCAATGCGCTTTATATTACAGGAGAAGAAATAGAAGGATATCTGGTACAAAAATCAAAATTTAATGATGATTATAATCCAGAGGTGTATTTACTGAATGGTGATTTTGATGAAGATGATGATAGTGATGAAAATTCATACCAGATTTGTTCAAAATGTGGAGCGATAAAACATGCAACTTCTGTTAATGGATTGCAGTGTGGTCATGGTACAAAGTATATTAATAAATTGATAAAAATTAAAAAAAGAGGAGAAAAACTTCACAGTTGTCCCTGTTGTCATAGTATTAATGGTCAGAGAAGTATTTTGCGTCCTTATTTTTTGGGTACTGAAGCAGCAACAGCTGTTATTGCAACGGCGTTATATAATGAATTACCAGGGGAAGAACATCATATAGAAATTACAACTATTGAAGATGATTTTTTTGGAGAAGATGGAGAACAGATTGTTGATCATAAAGATAGTTTGGTAAAACAGTTCTTAGCTTTTTCAGATAATAGGCAAACTGCGGCTTTTTTTGCAACATATTTGCAGAATACATATCAAGACAGCCTTATAAAACGTATTATTAAAGAAATTGTAGATGAGAACAAAGAACAAGTGAATAATGGAATCAGTTTAAATTATTTTATATCATTATTAGAAGCAAAATTTCAGAAGTATCAGCTTTTCCCAAAAGAGAGTGAAGATACCATTATTAAAGAAGCATGGATTCATACATTAAAAGAAATTTCTAATTTTAAAGCTAGAAATTCGTTAATGAAAACAGGTATTATGATGTTTGAAGTAGATTTTACTGTTCCATCCCCCAAAAATATTGGATTATCTGCAGAAGAAACAACTATACTATTTAAAAATTTAACCAAATCAATGATGAAAGATGCTGCATTAAGTATAGAGATATCATTAACCAAGGCAGATATTGAGAAATTTACAGTAACAGGATTTCAAAAAGGATATGAACAGGTTTCTGCTGGCTTATCACATATTGAAGGCTGGTGTCCAGAAGAAGGTAAAACCAATAAACGTTTAAAATATGTTACTAAAGTGCTAAATGGAGACGAAGATACAGCCAGAAAATTATTGACAAGTGTTTGGAGATATATGGAAAATAAGGAATATGTATTACTGCAGTCATTTAGAAAAGGAAAAGCATATGTATTAAATAGCAAAAAAATAAAGGCCAAAGCTGTAAAAAAATTATTTATTTGTTCTGAATGTAAAAATATAACACCATATAGCATCAGAAAGGTATGTGATAATCCAAAATGTAATGGTCATCTTGAAGAATACGACTATATATCTGCCCTCAAGGAGAATCATTACTATAATTTGTTTACAAATCTTAATATTTCACCAATGTCTGTGCATGAACATACTGCACAACTATCAAGTGACAGGGCATATGAATATCAGAAAGAATTTAAAGAGAAAAAGATAAATGTTCTTAGTTGTTCAACAACATTTGAAATGGGAGTAGATGTTGGTTCTTTAGAAACAGTATTTATGCGTAATATGCCACCATCTCCTGCAAATTATGCGCAAAGGGCGGGTCGGGCAGGTCGAAGTTTGAAGGCGGCTGCGTATGCTATTACATTTTGTCCTAATAGTTCCCACGATTTGAATTATTATAAAAATCCGGTTTCCATGATTAAGGGAAGTATTAATCCTCCATTCTTTAATGTGAGTAATGACAAGATAGTATTAAGACATATTTTTGCATCAGCCTTTTCATTTTTCTGGAAAATTTATCAAGAATTATACAAAGAAACAATTGGGGAATTTATCGAATGTGGTGGTTTTAAAAAGCTGCATGAGTTTTTAAATATGCATCCAGAAAATTTGTGTAATTATTTATTAAATGTTGTTCCTAAAGATTTACAAAATTTTTTTGGAATTAAAGAATATTCTTGGGTGTCACTTTTATTTAACGAAGATGAGGCGGCAAAGGGTTATTGTAATTTAGTTATTGATAAATATAATGATGATATAACAGCATTAGAAAAAGCAAAAATTGAACTAATAGAAAAAAATAAAAATGGAGTAGATAAAATTACACGTTCCATACGAACTATTAAGGATCAGCGGATTATAGAATTTTTATCAAAGAATAATTTGATACCTAAATATGGATTTCCAGTTGATACTGTAGAATTGCAAGGAATTGGAATTAATAGCGCTAATAGTATGTTACGATTAAACAGAGATCTTTTTTCTGCCATATCAGAGTATGCTCCAGAATCAGAGGTAGTTGCTGATGGTAATCTTATTAAAAGCAGGTATGTAAGAAAATTACCCGGATATGAATGGCCCAAATATAATTATGCTGAGTGTCCAGAATGCTTGACATTAAATAGAACTTTGTCAATATGCAGTATAAAAAAATGTCGCTGTGGGAAAGAACTAAATGGCAAGGGACACCAATATATAATTCCTAAGTTTGGATTTCAAATGGATACAGAAGGGATGAAGCCTGTAGGACTTAATAAACCAGAGAGAACATATAAAGGTTCTGTGTCTTATATAGGGGATGAAAATAAAATTGAATTTCATGAGTATAATATTTGTGGACATCAAATATTGTTTGGAAACAGTAAAATGGACTTACTTGCAGTTTTAAACAAATCATCATTTTATATTTGTGAAATTTGTGGATATGGAATAATTGATGAAAAAGGTACAGACAAGATTATAGAATATAAGCATAACAATCCAAATGGTTATAAATGTGGATCTGATAAATTGGTTTCCTATGCGCTTGGGCATGAGTTACAGACGGATGTTGTTTTGCTAAAATTTCTTGATTGTGAAATTTACAAACCAGAAGAGGCGTGGACAATTCTTTATTCTATGCTTGAAGGGTTAAGCAGAACTATGAATATTGATAGAAACGAATTATCAGGATGTTTACAGTGGTATCATGAGAACGATAATGTCCTAGGAAATTTTGGTTTTGTATTATTTGATAATACTCCAGGTGGTGCTGGATATGTTAGAAAATTAATTGAGCCAACAGTATTTGTAAATATGTTAAAGGAGGCTTTTTATATTGTAAGTAATTGTGAATGTGGAGGAGAGGAAGCTGATACAGCATGTTATAGCTGTTTATGCAATTATTATAATCAAAAACAACATGATATCCTTAAAAGAAAATATGCAATCGAGTTTTTTCAACAATTTAGCCTCTCATACAAAGATGAATGGCCTGCAACGCGAAATGAAGAAATATATGTAAATCCTGTAATTGAATTACAACACAAAAAATTATAAAAAATTTCTGTAAATATGAAGGAATATTTTTAATAAGGAAGTAGAAGTATGAATTAGTAACATAAGTTTTGTCGGTAATTCATGTGTATTAGCGGTTGGGAATATTAAGCTTGTACCGGATGTTTCCAGCCGCTTTTTAGTACGCGGTAAAGAGTATTTGATATGGCTTGTATAGAAAATATGATCTTCTTTTTTAACTTTACTAAAAAATTACAAAAATCCCCTTGATTCACGTTGGTAATAAAAATGTAACTTAAATATGAATAACATAAAATTTAAGTGGAATACAAATAAAATGTCGATAATGTTATGGTAATTTAAATCATATATCAGTGACAATAATGTCCATAACAACAGTGTTATTGCAGTGCATATCCTGCTAGGAATTGAAGCAGGAAGGAAATGAAATCGCTTAGTTAAAAATTCTGTTGAAAACCTTCATAAAATATGTTACTATCTAACCGAGCATTATTCTGCCTGTACAGAAAATGTATCTTTTTTACATCAAATGTATCTTTTTACACCGGCTCTGTCAGAGCTTATCACTATACTGCATCAACCAGAAAAGCGTCTACGAGGAGGCGACTTTTAGAAGAAATTCACTTGGTACAGTATTTTTTATGATTCAAAAATTTCCTCGAAAAATAATTTAAAAATTTCAGGAGGATTTTATCATGTCACAAAAAACTTCAGTACTTACCTTTAAAAATGCAAAATTAAATAACGAAAAAATTACTATGCTTACCGCCTATGACTATTCTATCGCCAAGCTTATGGATGAATCCGGTATAGACAGTATTCTGGTAGGAGATTCACTCGGAAATGTAGTGCTAGGCTATGAAGATACCATATCTGTCACTATGGAAGATATGATTCATCATGGTGCGGCAGTGTCCAGAGGAGCTAAAAATGCATTAGTAGTAATTGATATGCCATTTATGTCATATCAAACCTCTATATACGATGCCCTTGTCAATGCCGGAAGACTTATGAAAGAAGGGCGAGCCGGCGCAGTAAAGCTTGAAGGTGGAAAAACTGTATGTCCGCAGATTCAGGCAATTACAAATGCAGGAATACCAGTAATGGCTCATCTTGGTTTGACGCCTCAGTCAATTCATGCATTTGGTGGCCACAGAGTACAGGGAAAAACCGAAGAAGCTGCAAAAAAACTTTTAGAAGATGCTAGGGCAGTGGAAAAGGCCGGCGCATTTGCGGTGGTTCTGGAGTGTGTTCCATCAAAGCTTGCTGCTCTTATCACAAAGGAACTGACAATTCCAACCATCGGAATCGGTGCAGGAAATCAATGTGACGGGCAGATATTGGTTTATCAGGATTTATTGGGAATGTTTTCTGATTTTACCCCGAAATTTGTAAAAAAATACGCAAATGTAGGTGAAATCATGAAAGAAGCATTTAAAGAATATAAAAATGAAGTTCATTCAGGTGTATTTCCGGCAAAAGAACAGGAATACGTAATTTCTGATGAGATAATAGAAAAATTATATTAAAGAAATAGAAAAAATATATGGAAAATAATATTTTCACAATACTATCAGGAAAGGTAGAAAAGCTATGAATATCATATCAACAATAAACGAAGTAAGAGAACAGATAAAGGAATGGAAAAAACAGGGGCTGACAGTAGGACTGGTGCCTACTATGGGTTATCTTCATGAGGGACATAAAAGTCTGATTGATGCGGCAGTAAAGGAAAATGATAAAGTAGTGGTCAGTGTATTTGTAAATCCCACACAATTTGCTCCTGGAGAGGACTTGGAAACCTATCCCAGAGATTTGGACAGAGATGCAGCGCTCTGTCAAGAGGCAGGTGCAGCACTTGTGTTTCATCCAGAACCGTCAGAAATGTATCATCAAAATTACTCTACTTATGTGGATATGCGCACATTGACACAGGGATTGTGTGGCAAAACCAGACCAACACACTTTAGCGGTGTATGTACAGTTGTTTCCAAGCTCTTTCATATTGTACAGCCTGACAGAGCCTATTTTGGACAAAAAGATGCACAGCAGCTTGCTGTTATCAAACATATGGTAGAGGATTTGAATTTTGATATTAAGATTGTAGGCTGTCCAATTATTCGCGAGGAGGATGGTTTGGCAAAAAGCTCCAGAAATACTTATCTGAATGAAGAGGAACGAAAACAGGCCGTTATTTTAAATCAAGCACTTCAAAAAGGAAAAGAGCAGATTGAAAACGGAGAGCGAAGAAGTTCCCAAATCAAACAGATGATTATACAGATAATAGAAACCATGCCTCTTGCAAAAATTGATTATGTGGAAATCGTTGATTTTCAGACACTTGAAAGCATAGAAGAAATAAAAGGTGAAATATTAGTGGCAGTTGCTGTCTATATAGGGAAGACAAGATTGATTGATAATTTTATAATGAAGATAGAGAGTGAACAAAATATATCATAAAAAATTAGAATAAATGCGAAGCTGGCATTTTTTTCCAAAGTTTTTCTTGATTAAGACAGGTAATCAATGTTATGATAAGAGTATTATAAAATAAATGAAAGGAGTAGAAGAGCTTTTTAGCTCCAAAGTGAAAATATGAGAAAAACAAAAATTATATGTACTCTTGGTCCGGCAACACAGGATATTAACATTATGAAACAATTGATGTTAGAGGGTATGGATGTTGCCAGATTTAATTTTTCACATCAGGATTACAGCCGTCATCTTGAAAACTTAAGAAAAATAGAGGAATTGAGGGAACGTCTTGATTTGCCGGTTGCAACGCTTCTGGATACAAGAGGGCCTGAAATTCGTATTGGAAATTTTAAAAATCATAAAATTTTTCTTAAGAAAGGCCAGTTATTTACATTTACAACAAAAGAAGTAGAAGGAGATGAGCATCAGGTTTCCATCAGTTATAAAAATCTGGTGCATGATGTAAAAAAAGGAGTTCATATTTTAATTGATGATGGACTGATTGAGCTTGAGATACAAAATATTTCCGATACGGATATTGTCTGTAAGGTGCTGAACGAGGGAGAAGTTACCGACCACAAGGGCGTGAATGTGCCGGGCGTGGAGCTTACCATGCCATTTATCAGTCAGAAGGATTATGATGATATTACTTTTGGAATCGAAAATGGATTTGATTTTGTGGCGGCATCTTTTACCAGAACAGCAGAGGATATTCTTGAGATAAGAAAGATTTTTCAGGAAAAGAAATGCAAGACCATGAATATTATTGCAAAAATTGAAAATATGCAGGGCGTGAATAATATTGAGGAAATTATTCGGGTTTCAGATGGTATTATGATTGCAAGAGGCGATATGGGCGTGGAAATACCATTAGAAGATGTTCCGGTTATCCAGAAGGAAATTATAAAAAAGGCAAGAGAGGCTGGAAAGCAGGTAATTACTGCTACACAGATGCTTGACTCCATGATGAAAAATCCACGTCCTACACGAGCTGAGGCAACAGATGTGGCAAATGCGATTTATGATGGAACAAGTGCTATTATGCTTTCCGGAGAAACTGCTGCCGGACAATATCCGGTAGAGGCTTTAAAGACTATGGTGAGAATTGCCGTTCGAACAGAACAGGATATTAACTATAAGGAAAAGTTTGAAAATGGAAAATATTTTGTAAAGGGCAATATTACAAATGCCATTTCTCATGCCACCTGTACGACAGCTCTTGATTTAAATGCCGCTGCAATTATCACAGTGACAAAGCTTGGTGGAACTGCAAGAATGGTTTCGAAATACAGACCTTCCTGTCCAATTATCGGAGGCAGTCCAAATGAGTATGTATGCAGACATCTGAATCTTTCATGGGGTGTGATTCCGGTAAAGCTTGAAAATCAGGATAATACAGACGATTTGTTTGACCATGTGGTAGATGTGGCAATGAAAAAGGGAATTATAAAGCAGGGAGATTTAACCGTAATCACAGCAGGTCTTCCGCTTGGAGTACCCGGAACCACAAATATGATTAAAGTGCATATTGCAGGACATATTCTGATAAAGGGAACCGGAGTGAATAAGTTGACTGCAAAGGCAAATTTATGTGTATGTAAAAATGCGCTGGAATTAAAAACTTATTTTAAACAAGGAGATATTGTAGTAGTTTCAGAGACAGATAACAGCATGATGGAGCAGTTAAAGGAGGCTTCGGGAATTATTACAGAAAACGGAAAGCCGGATTCACATGCATCCATTGTGGGGCTGACACTTGATATTCCTGTGATTATCGGAGCCGAGCATGCGACACATATCTTGAAAAACGGGGCTTATGTGATAATGGATAGCGAGAAAGGAATTGTGTGCAGCAATTCGTAAAAGAAGACCATCTTTACTTTACCTTGACAAACCCCTTCCTTTATATTATAATAGTTCAAAATGAAACTGTTTACCATGAAACAATATAGCCCAGAGTTATATATACCGAGAGGAAGTGTGTAAAGTGTTAAATAAAAAAGAGGTTTTAGAATATTCATCCAAAATGATAAATCAGTATGAAGATATCTATAAAATTGATATTGATTTATACGACCAATACAACGTAAAAAGAGGTCTTCGTGACAAAAACGGAAACGGTGTACTGGCAGGTATTTCGCATATATCAAGGATTGATGCATACAAGATAGAAAATGGCATAAAAACTCCATGTGACGGAAAACTTGTATACAGAGGCTATGATGTAAGAGACTTAGTAGCAGGAGTAGTAAAAGAAAAAAGATTCGGATTTGAGGAGACGGCATTTTTGCTTTTGTTTGGACATCTGCCAAATCATGCAGAACTGGAAAAATTTGATGATGTCTTGTCAAATTTAAGAATTTTGCCAGACAATTTTGTCAGGGATGTGGTAATGAAGGCTCCAACTTCTGATATTATGAGCAGCATGACAAAAAGTGTGCTTACTCTTGCTTCCTATGATAAATATGCAACTGATTTAAGTCTTGCGAATGTTCTGAAACAGTGTATTATGTTAATTGGACAACTTCCTATGCTGGCGGTATACGGATATCAGGCATACAGCCATTACCGGTTAGACAGTAATCTTTATATACATCGTCCGGATGTGGGACTTTCGATGGCGGAAAATATTCTAAGAATGTTAAGAACAGATATGCAGTATACAGACCTTGAGGCCAGGGTGCTTGACATTGCATTGATGTTGCATATGGAGCATGGCGGAGGTAACAACTCAACCTTTACTACAAGAGTGGTGACATCCTCTGGTGCAGATACTTATTCTGTGATAGCCGCAGCACTCTGTTCTTTAAAAGGGCCAAAGCATGGCGGGGCGAATATCAAGGTTGTAGAAATGATGAAGGATATTCAGGAGAATGTTTCGGATTTAAATGATGAAGAGGAAATAAAGGCATATCTGGTCAGACTGCTGAATAAAGAAGCATTTGACAGAAAAGGCCTGATTTATGGAATGGGGCATGCCGTATACTCCATATCAGACCCAAGAGCACTTGTCTTTAAGGGATTTGTGGAGAAGCTTGCAGTAGAAAAGCACAGAGAAGAGGATTTTGCACTCTATTCCAAGATAGAACGTCTTGCGCCACAGGTGATTTCTGAGAGAAGAAAGATATACAAAGGAGTAAGTGCAAATGTAGACTTTTATAGCGGATTTGTATACAGTATGTTGAATATTCCATTGGAATTATATACACCGATTTTTGCAATTGCACGTATTGCGGGCTGGAGCGCACACAGACTGGAAGAGCTGATTAGCGGGGATAAAATTATAAGGCCAGCCTATTTAGCAGAGGTGGAAGACAGAGAATATCAGGAAATTCAGGACAGAAAATAAAAAATTTACCGAAAAAAGGTAAAATAACAGTAAAAAAATATGAAAATATACTAAAAAACACTTGTTTCACGTCTGGATTAATGTTATAATAAATACATTGAAGCCTACAGGCTTCATAAGAGACGAAATTCATCTTATAAAACACTCATACAGGCAGTAAAACAGTCTGTATTGTGAAAATATGAAATTCAGCAGCTGGTTTTATAACTGATTTTGGCTGATTTTCTACTACGGTTTAGGGAAAAGAGATTGCCTCATAAATGATATTCAAATCATTTATGAGGCAATCTCTCTTTCTTCTTTTATAGGAAATTGTGATTTTTGTGTAAATTACACAATATCTTCATTCATATAAATAAAAAAACAGGTTTTCAAATCCAGAAAAAAGTGGTAGAATAAAAAATGATTATCTTTAATTTGGAGGAATAAATTATGTCAAAGGGAATGACAATCTTATATAAGGTGCATAATGGTCTGTATGTAAATATGACAAACAGATGTGACTGTCGTTGTGTATTTTGCCTTAGAAATGAAAAAGAAACTGTGGGAGAATCTTCTACTCTATGGTTGGAACGGGAACCCTCTGTTGAAGAAGTAAAAAATGAATTTGCAAAGTTCTGTCTTGATGAATACGAAGAAGTAGTTTTTTGCGGATTTGGCGAACCGACAGAACGCTTTGAGGATATGCTTGAGGTGGCGGAGTTTGTAAAAAAGACCTATGGAAAGAAGATACGACTGAATACAAATGGACATGGAAATCTTTTGCATGAAAAAAATATTATTCCAAAAATGAAAGGTTTTATTGATACAATATCTATCAGTTTGAATACACCGAATGAAAAGCGGTACAATGAAATTGTAAGGAGTAAATTTGGAGATAAAGCCTATCAGGCAACTCTTCAGTTTGCAGAAGAAGCAAAGAAATATATTCCAAATGTAGTTCTTACCACTGTAAAAACGACAATTACAGAGGAAGAAGAGGAAGAATGTCGTAAAATATGCGAAAAATTGAATGTAACATATAGAATCAGAGCATTTGAATAATGGAATCAGCCAAAGGCTGAGTACTTAAATTGACACTCCCCATGCCTAAAGGGTAGGGGATTCTAGCTAACTGCCGAAGTGTATCGGCTAACCAGTGCATTTCTGTTAGGTTGTAGTGCTAGTTATGGGTGTGCCATCACCCATCCCAAGGC
>CAJUHL010000037.1 GCA_910586425.1 uncultured Bacilli bacterium | reverse complement strand
GGAGATGCGACAAGAGTACATAGTAGAAGTGGAGCAACCCCATTGGTCAATACTAAAATAACAGATTTTAGAACGTATGCCTCTAATTTGGGAAGTGAATTTGGTCAAATGGATTATCATTACTTTATTTTACAATTATTATATCTAGTAGAATATGCTGACTACAATTCACAAGTAAAACTAGGATTGGGGTATACCAATGCTAATAATACGGCTCCAATTGTCAGTGGAGGATGTGACATATTAGGAATGCATTCAGGAAGTGTAGATGGAACAGATAATAGTTCAGTAATATATCGAGGAATCGAAGACATATTTGGAAATGTATGGCAATTTATGGATGGAATTAACATCCAAGATTATCAAGCATACATCTGTTATAATAGAAATGAATATCAATCAGATAAATATGATGGATGTTATCAACCAATTGGCTATATGAATGCGATGAACAATGGATGGATAACAAAGCTAGGATATGATTCCAATCATCCATTGATAGCCTTTCCTATAGAAGTAGACCAAATTAATCGCAATGATATCAGTGCTTATTACTATCAAAAACCTGGAAAAATGATTATTTTAACTGGTGGATCTTGGTATGATGAGTATAAATCTAATCTATGGCTTTTGATTGTAGATTGGCATAGTGATGGTAATGCGAAAGAAGTGAGTAGTCGTCTTTTAAAATTAAACTAAAAAAGTCTCCAAAATTGGAGATTTTAATTTATCTAGCTTCTACAATTAGTTTAATTGCAGTTCTTTCTTCCCCATCAATCACAATATCTGTGAATGCTGGAATGCATACTAAATTTTTACCACTAGGTGCAACAAACCCACGTGCAATCGCAATTGCTTTTATTGCTTGATTGAGTGCTCCTGCCCCAATGGCTTGAATTTCTACAGATCCTTTTTCTCTAAATACATTTGCGAGTGCTCCTGCAACTGAATTTGGATTTGATTTTGCTCCAACTTTAAGTGTTTCCATAAATATATCTTCCTTTCTGATTACAGTAAATCATATGAAAAGAAATAGAAATTATGAATTATTTCAAAAATACTTGTATTTTCGACTTGTTAAATGTGGATAATAAAAGGAGAAAGAGGTGTTTTTATGGAATTATATGAGCAAATTTTAGACTCAAAAGATGCAATATCATTGGCACATACCAATAAATCTATATTGAAAAAGCAACAAAAGCAACTTCATAAAACAATAACTGGAATGATGATGACCATGCAATATGGCGATATAACTTACGAAAGAGAAATTTCATTATTGGAAGAAAAATTAGATAAAATTGATACTTGTTTAGCACTAACTCATAAAAAATGAAATTTACAACTAAAACAATTGATAGTATAATAGAATTAGAACAGAGGGATAATATGTTGGAGGAAATGAAACGAGAAATTATCTTGGACCACTATCAAAATCCTAGAAATAAAGGACTGATAGAAGATAATCACTATATAAAGGCAGACACCAACAATGAATCGTGCATCGATGAGGTGCATCTTATGGTAAAAATAGAAAATGATACAATTGTAGATGCTCATTTTGATGGGGAAGCCTGTGCAATCTGTACCAGTTCTACTTCGATTATGATAGATACACTCATTGGAAAAACAGTCAAAGAAGCCATTCAAATATACGAAAATTTCAATCATATGTTAAATGAACAGCCATATGATAAAGAAATATTAGAACAAGCTTTTGTATATGACGATATTTACAAACAACCCAACCGGAAAAAATGTGCTTTACTACCATGGTGGGGATTTGAAAAAGTAATCAATCAATATAAAAACGAAAAAAAATAAGAAAATCAATTGCTTATATATTAGCGAAGTATTTTAAGAAAATCCATAAATGTATGACGATTTTCTTTTTATTTAGATAAAAATTTAGTATAATAAATAAGAAGGTGAATCCTATGAAAGTAGTGGAAAAAAGTTTAAATGAAAAAAAAGTCAAACAAATATCAGAATACAAAAAAGAACCCAAATGGATGACTGATTTTCGTTTAAAAGCTTATCAAAAATTTTCAGAACTCAAAAATCCGAATTTTGGACCTCCTCTTTCAATTGATTTTGATATATTTACCTATTATAAAAAAGTAACTGATACCGTGAAAAATAATTGGAAAGATGTTCAAAAGAATATACAAAAAACATTTTGTCAAATTGGGTTAATTGATTCAGAAAAAAAATACCTGGATGGAGTAGGAGCGCAATTTGAAAGTGAAGTTGTCTATCATAACATGATTCAAGAATTAATGGACAAAAAGGTTATCTTCTGTGATACCGATACTGCTTTAAGGGAATACCCAGATTTATTTCAAAAATACTTTAATCAATTGGTCAAATATGATGAGAATAAATATACAGCTTTAAATAGCGCAGTATGGAGTGGGGGCACATTTATCTATGTTCCACCAAATACTATAGTTGATAGACCTCTGCAAAGCTATTTTCGTATCAATAGTAAAAATATGGGACAATTTGAAAGAACCATTATTGTGGTAGATGAAAACAGTAGCTTACACTATATGGAAGGATGCACAGCCCCAACTTATACATCTGATTCTTTGCATGCAGCCGTAGTAGAAATTTATGTTGGAAAAAATGCTAAATGTAGATACACAACCATTCAAAATTGGTCAGGTGATGTTTACAATTTGGTGACTAAAAGAGCCATTGTAGATGAAAATGGAACAATGGAATGGATTGATGGAAATATTGGATCAAAAATTAATATGAAATACCCTTGTTGCATTTTGAAAGGAACTGGTGCCAAAGGAAATTGCATTAGTATAGCAGTTGCAAGTGAACACCAAATACAAGATACAGGAGCTAAAATGATTCATCTCGCTCCAAATACTACCAGTAATATTATTAGTAAATCCATCGCAACAAGAGGTGGGAATGCATCTTATCGTGGCACAGTACATATTGGAAAAAAAGCCGAATTTGCGAATGCAACCATTAAATGCGATACCATTATTTTAGATGACATATCCAAAAGTGATACCATTCCAAAAAATATAGTAGAAAATGAAACCTCTTTTTTAGAACATGAAGCAACTGTGTCCAAAATAAGTAAAGAAAAATTATTTTATTTGATGAGTAGAGGTATTTCCGAAGAAAAAGCCAAAGAATTAATTATCATGGGTTTTATGGATCGCTTTCGTGAGGAATTGCCAATGGAATATGCAGTAGAACTAAATCATCTGCTGAAAAATTATTTTTAAAGTAAACTAGGATACACAAAAGGAGTGATAGGATGTATGATTTTTCTAAAGAATTAGATCCAAATGAAGAAATTTTATATCAAGGAAGCCCAGCACTGGGCAAAGGCAGTAATCATATAATAAAAAGTTTAATTCTTCTTACTTTCTCATTATTAGGTCAAGCACTGATGATATGGAATTTATGTATTAAAATAGGCGATGGTGAATATGAAATCAATACATCATTTATTTTCATATTTTTGGCATTTTTCCTATTTGGCTTGCTAGCATTATATAGTTTCGCCCAATCTTTATGGATGAAAATAAGTAAAAAAACCAATATATATTATTGTGTAACCAATCAAAGAGTCCTTGAATATAGAGTGAAAAAAGATAAGTTAATCTATGGTTATATTGAAAATTTTGATTTCATTAAACCAGAAAGCGGTAAGTATGGAGATGTTCATATGTACATTAAGTGTGGTAAAAATATAGGTTTCTTTCAACTTATGAAAGTCTTAAAAGCCAACCCAAGATTTGTAATGCTGTTGAGAAATATCGAAAATCCTGTAGAAGTAGCCAATATTATAAAAGAAGCAAAATGTAAAATAGATCAAGAATAAAAGAAAATTATAAGTGATATCAAAAATACAAAAATTGTATTTTTTTCTTGCTATTCCAAGAAAAAATTGCTATAGTAGATACCAATTGGGGGAAAATTATGTCAAAATATAATACAATTGTAGAAAAACTAATCAAACAAGTACAAGCAAGACATGATATTATTGCAGCTTGTGTTTATGGAAGCCAAATACAAAATATAGCAACCGAATCATCAGATTTAGATGTACTATTGATTACAGGAAATGGAAATTCCTACCGTGGTTGTTCAATAATAGATGGGGTAGAAGTAGAGTACTTTATCAAATCATTTATTACCATTATGAATGAAATTGAAACAAACCATAAAAGAAATAATCCCTTTTATACTTCACTTTTCCGAAATTGTGAAGTTTTGATGGATCAAAATGAAATCGTTTTATATTTACAAAATATGCAACAGATGACAGAAAACCAACCTTTGATCCTCCCAAAGAAACAAGATACCTCTACCATTTGCTATTACCAATCCAAATGGGAAGAAGACCCTTTTTTTGAACACAATTATTATGTTTTATTGGAATGTATAAGACAATACTACCATCAAAAAAAAGGTTATTCCCAAATTCCTTTCAAAAATGTACTAGATTTATATCAAAATCAACAAATGGCTGAATATTATTGTGTCAATTTACCTGATTCTGCATTTAAAAATTTCTTTTTAGAATGTACGAATGAGAATAGTAGCAAAGAGGAAAAAAAGAGGTATTTAGAACAAATGCTTACTTTGATCAACTACACAAAATTAAATGAAAGTAGTTCCCAACCAAATTATTTTCATACAGAAAGAATATTGAACTATATTATCACATTTGTAAATGGCTATAAAAAATTAATTCGAAACAAAGAAAAATATGGAAGCATATTATATCCATACCACAATTTATTAGAACAAATCAGTTTACTCAATCAAAAGTGTATTGATTATCATCAAGCTTCTATATTATCATTTACTGAATATGAACAGCTGCTTGCCAATCCTAACCATATGGGTTCTTATCTTTCAGAATTATGTGACTGGTTTTCCATCCAACCGTCTCAATATGAGATTTTAGATTTTACCAAAAAGCATAGAAATTAATATTTTGTGAACCAAGTGTAAAGGAAAATATAAAAGTGTATACAAATATTTAAAAATCAATCTAAAAAAGATAAAAAAATAAGGAAAGCTTCGTTTGCATTCCTTATTTTTGTTAGGTATGATGATACCAGAAAGGAGGAATCGACATGTTAAATCAGACAATATTGGTTGGGAGATTGGTAAGAGATCCAGAACTATATGAAACAGAAAATGGCAATAAAATTACTAGTATTACTTTGGCTGTTCCAAGAAGTTATAAAAATGTAGATGGAGAATATGAAACCGATTTTGTGAATTGTGTTTTATGGCGGGGTGTTGCTGAAAATGCAGTAGAATATTGTAAAAAAGGGGATCTTTTAGGTGTTAAAGGACATTTACAAACAAGAATGGTTCAAGTGGATGAAGGAATAAAAAGAAATATTATGGAAGTCATTGCTGAAAAAATAACCTATCTTTCTAGCAAAAAAAATGACTAAGTTGTTTTCTTGGTCAGTAGTGCTATTGTATCTTCATAAAGTAGGGTATCTGGTGTAGTATGAAAAATGTTAGCTAATTTCATTGCTAGTTCATAAGTAATACGTCTTTTTCCTTGTTCAATTTGCCAGTAATAGGTTTTACTGATTCCCAGTTTACGAGACATAGTTTCACAGCTATAGCCTCTATCCAAACGGTGTTGCTTTAAAACATACATCATTGATTTCACCTTCCAAGCTCATTATACGTTAACTACAAATTAATAGCAAGTGATAGTGTTAATTTATCGTTAACAATCGGTAAAGAATAGAATTGTTTGTAAAAATATGATATAATGTTAGCGAATAGATAACGGAGGTGCATCATGATTTATGGTGAGGTAGTAAAACAAGAAAGAATAAAAAGAGGCCTTTCACAACAAAAATTAGGTGAAATTTTAGGTGTAACAAAAGTATCTGTATGTGGATATGAAAATGGAACAAGAACCCCTACCCTAAATACATTTATCCGCTTATTAGATGTTTTAGAAGTAACGCCAAATCAGTTACTAGGAAGGGAAATAATGGCAGTTGCGGAAGGAGAAACGCCTTATGAATTTCCAATTACAGGGCAAGAAAGAGCTATAATTCAGATGACTCGTTCCAATAAAACATTTTGTTCAAAAGTGCAAAAAGAATTAGATATTTACCAAAAATAGAAGCTTCACAATGATGTGGAGTTTTTCTTATACTTCGATTTGATGAATCTATGTTAAAATCAAAATATATGGTGATTTTACTTTTAGTTCCTGTTAAAAAGTATACAATTAGATATGTATTTGAGGTGAATTTATGGATCAAATAAAAATTGGTAAATTTATTGCAGAATGTAGGAAAAGTCAGAATTTAACGCAATCCGAATTGGCAGAAAATTTAGGTGTAAGTGATAGAAGCATATCTAAGTAGGAGACTGGAATATTGTTGTACAAATGACACAGAAATGATTTTATTGTTAATACAATTGTATATACAAGTTTTTACTTTAAAATAAGGAAAATTAAATTGCTAAAAACCAATTGTATATACAAAAAGTTAAATTTGGTACATGCATTACGCAAGTGCGAAATACTTCGTGGTGCACGGAAAATCATCTAGATATCTTTATTTATAAGGATGATAAGATTTCGTGGTGTTTTTTCATATTCTATTGCCTATTTTTGTTGAAAATATTGCCAAAAAATATAATTGATTCTATATTGTTTCAGGTATAAAAATATTAGATGTTGGTTGTGGTAATGGTAAGGACTGTAAATATATCTCTGAAAAAGGATTTGAAGTAAATGGAATAGATTTATCTGTAGGAATGTTGGCAATAGCTAAAGAAAAAGTTTCTAATGGAAAATTTGAAGTGATGGATATTGCTGATATAAATTATCCAGAAAATAGTTATGATGGCATTATGTCAAATTGTTCATTATTTCATATACCATCAGAGGAGCTACCAAAAACATTAGAATCTTTTGCAAGAGTATTAAAACCAAATGGTAAATTATTATTGATGTTACAAGAAGGTTTAGGAGAAACAATGATTGAAGAGCCTTATCGTCCAGGAGTAAATATTTATATGAACTACTTTTCGGTAGAAGCAATTTCAGATTTACTTCAAGAATATGGCTTTGAAGTTAATAGCATAGGAAAAGAAGAATCACCAAATGAATTTGCACCAGGAAACGGCAAATTGATAGTACTATCTAGTAATAGCAAAAAATTAGAATATAATGAACTTAAAAAATAGAATTAGTCAGACAAGTCTGGCTAATTCAGAAAGGAGAAAAATTTATGTTAGAAAATATTAATGATAAAATGATTGAAGAAATTAAAGATGTAATTATTAATAGTAGAAATAAAATAGCTTATGAAGTAAATAATACAATGTTACTAGCGTATTGGAATGTTGGTAGAATTATTGTGGAAAATGAGCAAAATGGAAATGTTAAAGCTGAATATGGTAAAAAAATAATGAAGGAACTATCAAAAGAATTAAGAAAAATTTTAGGTGCTGGTTTTTCAGTTAGTAATTTATTTAATATGCGCAAACTTTATATTACTTATCCAAAATTCCAGACACTGTCTGGAAAATTAAGTTGGTCACATTATTGTGAGTTATTAAGCATAGAAAATGATGATGAAAGAAGTTTTTACGAAAAAGAATGCATTAATTCTAACTGGAGTGTTAGAGAATTAAAAAGGCAATTAGAAACATCATTGTTTGAAAGATTATTATTATCCGATGGTAAAAATAATAAAGAGAAAGTCTATGAATTATCAAAAGTTGGACAAATGTTAGCTAAACCTGATGATATTTTGAAGGAACCTTATGTCTTTGAATTTTTAGATATTAAAGAACCAAAACCTATTCTTGAAAAGGACTTGGAAAGAAAATTAGTAAAACACATGGAAGAGTTTTTGTTAGAATTGGGTAAAGGTTTTATGTTTGTCGGTACACAACAAAGAGTAACTCTTGGAAATATTCATTATTACGTAGATATGGTTTTCTATAATAAAATATTAAAATGCTATGTTTTAATTGATTTAAAAATTGGACAAATGAGGCCTGAATATGCAGGTCAAATGAATATGTATTTAAATTATTACAATGCTGAAGTAAATGATGAATACGATAATAAAGCAATAGGCATTATTCTTTGTAAAGGTAAAAAAGAAGTAGCCATGGAATATGCTTTAGGAGGACTAGAAAATAATGTATTTGCGTCAACTTATACTTATTATATTCCAAATAAAGAACAATTAATAAATGAAGTAGAAAAAGTAATAAAAGAAAATTCATAATGCTTGTCATTTGCACAACGAAAGAGGCAAATGTATGCTAGACATATCCTTGATGCAACCACTATGTGAGAAATTAGGGTTTACCATTAACGAATTATTTTGCGGAGAAAGATTAGAATCCGATATTGGACAAAGGAAATTAGAAGAAAATATTATTATCAATATTACAGATTTAAAAAGAAAAGTAAAAAGGATTGTAAAATACACTTTGTTTAGTTTCCTCCTAGTTCCCATAATTGGACTCATCCTTTTTACATGCATACAGGAGTATCGATATGCAAGAATTGGCTTGCCAGAAGAAATGGGGAATGCGAGTATCTGCCAATTATCAGAATATTTATTACAAGTATCAATTTACCCAAAAGAAGGAGTTCCTGGGTTTGTAAACACTCAAATGAGTGAGGGAAAACAAGTATATACATTCTACCGATTACGTGATACCAGATTGATGATGGATACTGCTTGGGGAGGAACTTACTTGATTAAACTGCAACCAGTAGGAATAAAGAGTGCCCTTCTGGAAGTTCCAGAAGAGATTTATTATTCAAAATTATTATGGAAAAAGGGGATGAAGATTCCTACGTGCGAGGAAAATATAGAATAGAAAATATGTAAAGGAACGAGAAAAACAATATTCGTTCTTTTTCATTTATGATATAATCAAAATAGGTGACTAACATATGAATTCAATTGAAATAATTACAAAGAAAAAAAATAAGCAAGAACTAACGAAAGAAGAAATTGCTTTTATGATAAATGGATATGTATCTAACGATATTCCTGATTATCAAATGAGTGCATTTTTAATGGCAATTGTTTGTAATGGAATGACGATGAAAGAAACAATTGACCTAACTGATATTATGATAAAAAGTGGAGAAACAATCGATTTATCTGAAATGAAAGGAAAAATAGTAGACAAGCATTCTACAGGTGGAATTGGTGATAAGACAACAATTGTATTAGCGCCACTTGTTGCCTCTGTTGGTGTAAATGTAGCCAAAATGAGTGGAAGAGGTCTTGGAGTGACTGGGGGAACCATCGATAAATTAGAATCCATTGCGGGATTCCAAGTAGAAACAACAAAAGAGAAATTCATAGAACAAGTCAATCAAATTGGCGTTGCTATTATGAGTCAAACAGGAAATATCGCGCCTGCTGATAAAAAAATCTATGCTTTAAGAGATGTATCTGGTACAACCGAATCCATTCCATTAATCGCATCTAGTATTATGAGTAAAAAAATTGCTTCTGGTGCCGATGGAATTGTATTAGATGTCAAAGTTGGAAATGGGGCCCTTATGAAAACCATAGAGGATGCCCGTGCTTTGGCACGTTGTATGATAGAGATTGGAACCCATTATAAAAAAGTTGTAAAGTGCGTTTTAACTAATATGGAAGAACCCTTGGGATATGCAGTTGGAAATGGGATAGAAGTAATCGAAAGTATAGAAACACTTAAAGGAAATGGACCAAAAGATTTAGAAGAATTGGTACTTACTTTAGGAAGCTTGATGGTTAGCATTGCACGTGACTGTTCCAAAGAAGAAGCTTATCAAATGTTAGAACAAAATTTAAAAAATGGAAAAGGTTATGAAAAATTAAAAGAGCTAATTGCTTATCAACAAGGTGATATCAATCAAATTGAACAAGACCCTTTTATCTCCATCAAAAGTCCTCAAAGTGGCTTTATTACAAGAATCGATGCCAATCAGATAGGTGAAGTGGTAAGAAAATTGGGTGCTGGAAGAATGCAAAAGGACGATGTGATCGACCATGGGGTAGGGATTCGTTTGTCTGTAAAAGTGGGGGATTTTGTATTAGAAAATGAAGAACTATTATGTGTTTATTTTGATGGCCAAGATGTAAGTGTACAGGAAATTTTAGATTGTTTTACCTTCTCACAGGATGTTGGAGAAAGACAACCTTTGATTCTGGAGATGATAGAATCATTATAATTACGTGATCAAAGTAGCAATATTTCCTATGATGTTCAGTTAATATCAATTAAAACAGTACGAAGATGTCAAAATATAGACAAAGAATAATACTAGTAAATGGTTGTCAAATAATGTCAATCATTCCGTAATTGCTTGAAACCCGAAAGAATATAGTATATTATCATAATAAGGAGTGATAAAATGATACAACCATCTATTGATAAGTTATTAAGCCAAGTAGGGTCAAAATATTTATTGGTTAACTTGATTTCAAAACGGGTACGTGAAATGCAGGAAAATAATCATTATCAATTAAAGGAAAATGAGTATACGTCTAAAAAGGAAATCGGGCGTGCATTGGAAGAAGTAGCCAAAAATATGGTTCAAATAGAAGCTTAATCGCTTTTTTTAGGGCTTGTGTAACGAACATATGTATGTTATAATGTATGCATAAAGGTTGTGATGCTATGAAGATTACAAAAATACAAAAGTTGAAAAGTGGAAAATATAAAATTGAATTGGATCAAAAAACAAAAATAACTACATATGATGATATCATTTTAAACAATAATTTGTTATTTCAACCAGAAATGGATACTGAATTACAAAATCAAGTTATGAAGGAAACAAGCGAATATGATAGCTATTACAAGGCTCTTAAATATATTACAACCAAAATGCGCAGTGAAAAAGAGATGTATGCCTATTTAAACAAGAAGGAGATACCAGAAGAAGAGCAAAAGAAAATTATAGAAAAATTAAAAGGCAAAGGATTATTAAATGAACATCAATTTATTGTGTCTTTTATTGCAGATAAGGTTCATTTATCTAATTGGGGACCAAATCAAATTAAAAGGGAGTTAGAAAATCACGATTTGAATTCCGCTAAAATTATAGAGGAGTTAAACCATTATGATGATTCTATTTTTGAGGAAAAATTAAGAAAAATCATTCAAAAAAGAGTATCTACCAATCATAAACATTCTAAATACCAATTGAAGCAAAAATTATTAGTGGAGTTAATGAATTTAGGTTATGAAAAAGAACAAATTTGCTCTATTCTAGAATCCATTTCTTACAATGACTGTGATTTATTAAAAAAAGAATATCAATTGTTATATTTAAAGTTGTCTAAAAAATACACAGGAAATATGCTAGAAAATCAAATTAAGAATAAGTTGTATCAAAAAGGCTTTTCCTTATCTGATATTCAGGATCTAATAGAGTTAGAAAGAGGTAAGTATGGAAATTAAAGTCAAGGGAATTTATAAACATTATAAGGGTGATTATTATATCGTAGAAGCAATCGCTACACATAGTGAAAATGAAGAAAAAATGGTTGTATATAGAGGCTTATATGAGGATGGCCCTCTATGGGTAAGACCTTATAATCTATTTATAGATGAAGTAAATCAAAATGGCCAAAAATATCGTTTTGAATTACAGAATATTCCAAGTACAAGAACAAAATAAAAGGACCTTTGAGTCCTTTTATTTTATTCTAATTCACTAATAATGCTTTTATATATTTTTTCCATTTTAGTATCGTTGATTTCTAATTTATAATCTTTTCTAATTTGTACCCAAGTTTTGTCGGCAAGTTGTTTATCTTCTTGTAATTTATTTGAAACAAGATTATTTTTTACAGTTTCCTTGCTACTTTCCAATGTTGGTTTTTCTCCTTCACTAACTTTTAAAATGACATGATATCCATAGGTACTTTTTACAGGTTCTTTGGTATATTCATTGTCTTTTAATTGTAGAGAAGCATCATAGAATTCTGTGACAACGTCATCTCTATCAAAATTAGAAATTAACCCTTCTTCCGCTTTTGAAGCAGTATCATCTGAATAGGTATTTACTAGTTCTGCCCAAGCAGTACCTTCATTTAATTTTTGAATTACTTCTTGTGCTTTTGCTTTTGCTTCTTCTTCTGCCTTTTGCTTTTCTTCACTTGTAGTTGAACTTGCTGGTTTGATTAAAATATGCTTAACAGTCAATTTTCCATGTATTTCTTTTTCATAATAGGAATTGATTTCATCATCGCTCAAATGGTCTGCAATGTATTTTTCAATGACTTTATTTTTTTTATAGTCAGAAATGAATACTTTCAATAATTCGTCTTCACTTTCATAACCATAATTTGTTAAAATGGTACTAAATTTGTATCCCATACTTTCGTATTGTTGTTTTAAAGCAGCAAGTTGTGCAGATGCGTACTTTTTAGCAGCATCGTTATCTTCAAATTCTTTGTTGGCAATATAGTCATCAATGGTATTGATTAAAATATTAGTACCATATTGAGCTTTCAATTCGCCAAATAAATCTTCTGCTGTAATTTCCTTTCCTTCAACAGAAGCAATGATTTCTTTTCCATCTTTTAATTTTGCTTCATGTCCTTTTATAATTACAACTAAAATGATAATCAAAAGTAAACATGCGATTACAAGTAGTGTAATTGTAATATTTTGTGTTTTCTTGTCCATCATACTGGAAATATGATTTTCTTTCTTTTCATTTACAACGATATTTTTTTTCTTTTTGGTCATCTTATATCCTCCTTTAATTTACATATATAATATTATCAAAGATTTGAAAAAAACACAAGAAAAACGATAAATTGGGTCATAAGTATTCACACATATTTGATTTTTCCATAGAATAATGTGAAAAGACAAAAAAAGGAGGAATGCTTTATGTGTAATACAGGAGTATCTGGAGCTGCTATCGTTTTAGTATTATTTATTCTTTTAATTATTATACTTGGTGCCTACATTTAGGACGTAAGGAGGTGCTATGATGGCTTGTTCAAATTCTTGCAACACAAATACAAAACCAAATTGTAATAATGGTAGTGGATATGTATGCATTATTGTATTATATATCTTACTTGCTATTATTATTGGTTCATTCATTGCATGCTAAAAAGGGGAAAAACCCTTTTTATTTTGGGTTGTAATAAATTTCTCTTTGAAGGCATATATTTTATTAAATTTTTAAAAAATAAGGAAAGGGTATTGCCAAATTATAAAAAATGCGATATACTCTAATAGTCATTTAAATGTTTGGACCTGTAGCTCAGCTGGTTAGAGCGCACGCCTGATAAGCGTGAGGTCGATGGTTCAAGTCCATTCAGGTCCACCAGATTGATATCAAACTCGAACTTTTATAGTTAGAGCTTAATGATAAATATCAATTCTAGAAATGGAATTGATTTTTTGTTGTGTAAAAGAAAGTGAGGAGATTCAAGAACTAATTTGTTTGTTAGATAGTACAAGTCAATCTTTTATTTATTATAAATTTTATGAATGCTTATCTAATGAAGAAATTTCTAGTATTTTAAATATAGATTTAGATGAACTAAATGCTTTTGAAAAATGTATTTTGAGAAGATTATCTGAAAATGAATCATTGAAAAAACTAGTGAAAAAATAGAATTATTCCAGTTTTATTTTTTTAAGTACAAAAAGTTTAGTTTTTAATTAATATGCTTTATTTTAGGATGTACATGTAAAATTTTTAAGTTATTTTACTACTTTATAATAAGAAATAATGTTATAATTATCTTGGTGGTTAATATGAATTTATATGATAAATATTTTTTATTAACTTTTATAACTATTTTAATTACAAGAGTTGTGGTTGCTACATTCTTCATGCTACATAATAAGGGTAATACTATACCTTATTATGCGAAGACTTGAGTAGGCTACGCTATTAAGTCCCGCTTTTATAAATAGATACTCTTATACTGTGCAATGTCATGGTATTTTTTTTATATTTAAAATTAATACTTTAAAAATTTCTAAATTTTTACTACTAATTTACTACTTTTTAAAGTGAAAACAAAAGAAATTATAACAATTTATAAGAATATCCTTCAAAAACAAAAATGCCGTAAGCGCTTATAAATAAAGGTTATAACGCTATTTGAAAACTTATAAAAAGATGCTATTTTTTCAAAATAGTTCGAGTTTTTTAAATAAATAGAACAATAAGATAATTGACATTTTTCATAGGAAAGACTAGAATGTAAATAGAAACTTATGTAGTGGGAAGTGAAGATATGCTACAGATAATATATTACTTTTTATTGATAATCAACGTAATATACGCGCTTCATTTTGCAACCCCTTTTATAATTGGCCTTTTAAAAAAGAAAAAAGATCCTATCATGTATGCAGAAAAATGCAAGTTTGCAATTTTAATCCCAGCTCGAAATGAAGAAATTGTAATTGGAAATTTATTAGATAGTTTAAAAAATCAAAATTATTCTTCTAAAAATTATAAAATATATGTATTAGTAAACCATTGTGAAGATTGTACAGAGGAGATTGCCATTACAAAAAATGTAAATATTTTAAAATGCCCTGATACTGTAAAAAGTAAAGGAGACGTGTTATCGTATGCTTTTTCAGTTTTAAAAAAACAAATATTTGATGCTTATTTGATATTTGATGCGGATAATATCGTTCATCCTAATTTTTGTAAACAGATGGATATTACTTTTCAAAATGGATCATTAGCTGCACAAAGTTTTCGTGATAGTAAAAATAGACGTGAAAATTGGTTAAGTGGTGGATATTCTATTTTTTATTACATGCAAAATATGTTTTTTTATACAAGAAAAAAAATAGGAATTTCTGCAACTTTTAGTGGAACAGGTATGATGATTGCAAAAGAGGTAATTGACAAGTTTGATTATCCTATGACAACATTAACAGAAGATATGGAATATTCTGCTTTTTTAACAATTCATAATATACCAATTGACTTTGTTTCTAAAGCCATTATTTATGATGAACAACCAAGTCAATTTTCAGTTTCATGGAAACAACGTAAACGTTGGACAACAGGTGCGTATCAATGTCTAAAAAAGTATTTTAAATTGTTGTTAAAAGAGAAAAGAAATTGGATGTCTAGATTAGATTTATTTTTTATTTTCTTTTCGCCACTTTTGCAAGTCCTTACTTGTACAGTAGGGACGATAAATATTGCCTATGTCTTAATTCAATATGGTTTTTTCTCTTCTTTTGTTCATGGGCTTTTCTTATTAGTGGTAGTTTATATATTAATTGTTGTTTTTGCTATTTTTATAATAGAATGTAATCAAAAAAAACCTAAAGATATGAAATGTTCGATTTTATTATTCCCATTATTTTTAAGCACATGGATCCCCATTCAGTTTATTTGCTTATTTAGAAAAGTAAATAATTGGGAACATATTCATCATAATGTGGATGTTAAAATAGAGGATATTTAGAAACATTTCATAAAGTAGTAAATGACTTGCAAAAAAAGCATAAATTTGTTACAATGAAATAGAAAAAGAATCATAGTATAGTTTACAAGTAGAAAAATGAATAT
>CAJUHL010000036.1 GCA_910586425.1 uncultured Bacilli bacterium | reverse complement strand
TTATTATCTTTGATAAATTCTAGCATAGCAATTTCTACTACATAAGATTTTAAATGTTCTAATCTTTTATCACTTCTTTCCATTTAATTATTACCCCCCTTTAATTCTTAAACAATTCATCTCATAGTTACGCACCAACTTTCTAAAAATAATCTAAAAAAATTATAACGCACTTATCTTGTTTTTACAGCCCTCCAAACAAAAAAAGATAACTAAATCATAGCTATCAAAATTACAAAAATATGAAAAATAATAGTCATACTTATGACCGAAGTTATGACTATTAAAAACACACTTTTTCAAAAATAATCAAAACAAAATAAAAGCAGGATAAACCTGTTTACAAAGAACTAGCCAGTGGCTAGTTTTACCTTATTTCATAAGGCATTAACAAAAATACAAGTGTTTACACTTTTAGTATTTGTTATACAATCGTTAACTTTGACTTTTTTAGAAACCCTTATAAATAAAGAATTTCTAAAATGTGTTTGACAATCGTAAACACTTTTTCAGTGTAATTTTTCTAAAATTTCGGCCATAATTTTTAAAAAATTTAACTATTTTATGGTCATAAGTATGACCATAGATTAGAAGAAAAATACTGATGAAGATGTAGGCATTTGAATATGAAAAAAAGCACTTCTCACAAAACGAGTAGCACCATTAGATACAATTTTTTCATATTCTACTATATTGTATCACTAGATTGTTTATAGTCAATAAGGATAAAATGTTGGATATTTTTCGGTAAAAATGTTGTGTTGAATATTTAAGAGATACTATAAATGTTAGTAATCCAAAACTAAATACTAATACATTAACAAATATAGAAACTAACATATTTAATTTTTTTGTCCTTGATAAGATTATATAAAATTAATTGCGTATGATATAATAATTAAAAATAATTTTAAATTATCTTAGTATTGGAGTGGATAATATGGAAGAAAAATTAATTCAATTAATAATCCTTATGGATAAAGTATACAATGAATATATATGTGATTGTGGCTGTTGTGATGATATAATAGAGAATTTTAATTATGAAATAAACAAATTATTTAGTAATTATCCATTGAACGATGAAATATTAATGCGAATAAAATTTTTAGATTGTAGAATATTTGATGAAAATTATTGTTATAATGTAAATTTTAAAAATAATAAATTCAGAAAACAAATATCAAAATTTTTACAAACTAAATTGAAAGCAATTAAAGTACAATTTAATTATAATTTAGTTTATAAGTATATTGATAAAGATTATAAACTAATCTCATATTTAGAGAATATTAATGAGGACGATTGTATAAAATTAGCTATTAAAAATCCAAAGATTTTATATTTAATAAATAATATTTCATCAGACATGTTATTAAAAATTTTGGAAAGTAATCTAATGGCTTCTCTCATAATAGATTGTGATATCATGTTAAATGATGAGCTTTATAAAAATTCTTATTTGTACAAGAATAGAAATAAATTATTACAAAATAAACAATTATATAATCAATTTATGTCAGGTATAAAAACCTATTTAAAAACCAATTTAATGAAATATTTACATATGTCTGAAATAACTAGAAACGATGTAGATTTAGCACAATATATATTACCTAAAGAACCGCGTTTAATTGCATATGCTGGAAAAGAGATTTATAAGAATAAAGAATTAATGATTCAAATGATAAAAATTGATAATAGTTATGATTATTATTTAGATGATAGTTTAAAACATGATAAGGATATAATTTCTCTTGTAGAGGACAATAAAATAAATGTATGGAACAAAATAGTTAATCACGAAAAATTATTAGGAGTTTTTAAAGACTACGTTGACTTTCATGATGCTACAATAACCAAAGTTAAATACAATAATGATATTGCATCAATAACTATAGATTGTGAAGGTTTTATAAATACGATGTCTCTTTTTGATGAGAAATATAAACAATTCAAAAATATACTAGTAGATATAAAATTTAAAGGAGTTAGTCTATTTGAGATTGATTATGATTTAGGTATGAATTTAATAAATGAATTAAATTTATTATATAGTGATAGTAAATTCATAGTGACTATAGAAAGTTATTACCTAAAAATAATTTGTAGTGAAATTATTATAGAAAACATCAGTATTGTTTATTTAAAATCAAATGAATTACTTGATAAATATTTAAAAAGTGATATTTAAAAACTATCTAATGATAGTTTTTTCAACAATTATTGTTTTATTTTGAAATATGCTATTTTAAAGTCCTAATGATAAAGTTATATCTAATTTATCAATATGGACTTTTTCTTGTTTTATTTGAGTACCAATAGTGATATTGGTATTTATTTTGTAAACAAAATTGATGATATCTAGTGTTTTAAAATAAAATGGTATATGTGTTCCGTAAGAGTGAGTACAGAGGATCAGTCTAGGTTTGGTTTTAGTTTAAATGAGCAAGAAGAAAGTCTTAAAAGGTTGTGTGAATGGAAAGGATATAAGATTTATAAAGTTTATCGTGAAGAAGGAGTTTCTGCTAAAAGTATGAATCGACCTAAGTTTCAAGAAATGATACAAGATATGAAAGATGGGAAGATAAACAAAATATTAGTTTATAAATTAGATAGATTAACCCGCTCCATTCAAGACTTAGAAACCATTTGTAAATTGTTAGAAGAATACAAATGTGATTTAGAAAGTGAGTGTGAAGAAATCAACACTTCTACTCCTACTGGTGTATTCTTTATGAGAATGACTACAATACTTGCTCAATTAGAAATTGAAAGAACATCAGAGAGAACTAAATTTGGTCTTATGGGAGCAGCCAAAAAAGGACATTTTTCTGGAAAAGCTCCTATTGGTTATCGTAAAATCAATAAAGAACTTGTTATTGATGAAATGGAAAGTGAAGTTGTAAAAGATATTTTTAAGTCTTATTTAAGTGGTTTATCAGTTTGTACTATTACAAAGCAACTAAATGAAAAGAATGCTTTAAATCGTAATTGGAGGACAACTACTATTGATAGAATGTTATCTAATTACATCTATGCAGGTAATTACCAACACAGAAAACGAATACAAAATGAAGAAACTATCTTACTTGAAGATGTATGCCCTGCTATTATTGATAAGTACGATTTTGAGTTAGTACAAAGGAAAAAAGAAAAGAATTTAAAGAACTATACTCGAAAACACACTTATGTTTATATGCAGAAAATCGTATGTTCTAAATGTAATAAAATTATGGGAGGTTCTTCTACTACATCTAAGAATAAACCTACTCAAATCTATTACAAATGTAATTGTTGCAATACAAGAATTAATGAGAAAAAGATAGAACAACCATTAATGTTATTCTTAAATGATATGTTAGATTATTATTTACTTATTGATAATAACTATAAATCGTTTTTTAACGAAGATTTAACAATAGAAATAAAAAGATATGAGAAGATATTAAAAGACTTGAATACAAAGCTACAAAGGATTAAAAACGCCTATTTAAATAGTAATATTGAACAAGATGATTTTATAGATGAAGAAAAAAGCATTAAAATGCAAATTGAAGAAACCAAAATTAAACTAAATAATTTAAATAATGCTGATGAAAATCTAAATCATAAAGATGATTTAAGACTTTATAATAACCTATTTCAACTAGAAAAAATGAAATACAAATCTTACTATGTTAGAAAAAATGGACTATGGAATAAATTAACTAAAGAACAAAAAGCAGAATTAATTACTAAATATATTGATTCTATTGAAATTGAGAAAAAGAAAGAGGAAATCATTATTAAGAAAATCAATATCAATAAAAAAGAAATTCAAAATATTGGCTATATGTTTAGAAATGATTGTTTTGATATGATAGTTAATATCAATGACAGAGATGTAATTTTATCTAACGAAAAAAATAAAGAAGATATTACTAAATATATCAAATCACTAAGTAAATTTTATAAAATAGCTCCTATTACTATTGAAAAGGACAAATTGGATATTGGTAGTTTATCTAACAACTCACTTTTACAGATTATTCCTAATAAAAAGGAAAATAAATTTGAAAAAGATAGGTACACTTTATTACAGATAGGTGCTTAAAATTAATTCAAAATTATGATAAAATATTAATTGAAAGGACAGGTGTTGATATGAATCTGCTTAATTATAAAGAATTAATTGACGGTAAACCAATGCACATTGCAACAGTAAATAAAGAAAATAATCCTAATTTAGCAGTTGCTTCCGATGTTAAAGTATTAGAAAATAATAAATTACTAATTTCAGTTAACGAAATGGTAAATACACAAGAAAATATCAAATATAACCCCAATGTAGTTTTAACAGTATTTGATCAAGATTATAAGGGATTAAGATTGTTCGGTACTGCTCAATTTTTTACAGATGGAGAATATTACGACATTTGTGAAAAAACATTTTTTGGTAATGGCGAAGTTTCTCCATTTGGAGCTACTAAACCTAAGGGAGCTATTTTAATTACTATAGAAAATATGTCAGAATATATATAACGAATATTATTATATTAGGAGCAAAAAATTGCTCTTTTTTTGTTGTCTAAATTTAGAAAGAAGGCAAAATTATTAACTACTTTTTTCAAGTAGTCGTACCCCAAATTCTTGATTATTTTAAGGAAAATAAAGAAGTAATTCCTAATTATCTAATGCTTGAAGTTTTAAGAAAAGATAAACAATATCAAGAACAAATTGAGAAAATTTTAGAATTATCCAAAGAAGAAAATAAAAATAATCAGAAAGGAAAATAAAAAATGAGCTATGCAATTTTTAGAGGTGAAGGTATTAAAACATTACAAGAATTATCACAAAAAGGTAGTCATAATGAGAGGACAAAAGAAAAATATAAATCTAATCCTAATATTAGAGTTGAAGATAGTAAAAATAACATTGAGATAATAAAATGTAATAAGTATGTAGATAAATTTTATGAAATGACAAGAGAGTATCAAAAAGAACATTATGATAGAATGAAGAATATGAGATCTGATAGAAAAAAGTCTTTTCATGATATGGTTAATGACTCTAAAAGTGTCGTTGCTGATGAAATGATATTTACGAGTGATAAAGACTTCTTTAAAAATATGAGCAAAGAAGAATTACTCCGCTGGGCTAATGAAACTATGAATTTTGTTTATGAAGATTTAGGTTATACGAAAGAACAAGTCTTACATGCCGTTATTCATATGGATGAGAAAGTACCTCATTTGCATTGTGTTGTTGTACCACTTGTTAGGAAATTTGATAAACGAACGGGTACTATAAAATACACTATTTCCAAACGATCATATGTCAAAGATAAAGTTCATTTATGTGAATTACAAGATAAATACCATGAAAGATTAACCAAGAAAGGATTTAAATTAGAACGAGGAAAAAAACACACAGGAGTCAAACATTTATCAATGGGACAATTTAAAAATGTTGCTAGATATTATGATAGACAGGTATATAAAAGTAACAAAAAAATTGAAGAACAATATTGGAAAATAAAAGGTACATTACAAAATTCTAAAAAGAAAGCCTTAACTGATAAAGTAATTATTGATGGTGAAATTTATCATATTCTATTAGATTTTCTAGATATGTATAGTGAAGAAATTCAAAATATGGTAACAAGTAAAGCGTTTGTTGAAAGTTTAAATGATTTTACTTGCGATTATAGAAAATTAGAAAAACAATATAAAAATAGTCTTATTGATATTAATTATTTAGAAGATGAGAATGGTAAATTACACGAAGATAAAACTAATTTACTGAATTTTATTAATCATTTGTTGTTGATTTTAAAAGAATTTTTTAGAGAGATTTTACTGTCTAATGATAAAAAGAAGAAAGAAAAAACGATAGATATTTTAAAAGAATGTTATGATAATGACTTATATAATTCTACAGATTTAAAAGAAATATCTAAAGATACTGATAGTGAAATAGAAGTAAATGATTTTATAAATAAAGAATCATTAGAAAAAGACTACGACATTTTTAAATAGTCGGAGTCTTTGATACATACTAAATTTTAATAATTTAGAAACGCACTTGCAAATTGACATAATCAATTAGCGTGCGTATTATACATATTAATATTTTATATTTTCAAAATCATTATTGCTTTCATGTAGTGAATGTAATTTTTTAAACTCATCTGTCTTTTCTAATTCACTGACAAACATAGCAAGATTATCATAGTAAATTCCATCATGATTATGAACAAATAATTTTTCATTTAGAGATTGTCTTTCTAACAACGATTTTAATTTAGGATGATTATCTAAAACAAAATACATTTGTGGTGGCATAAAGCTGGGAATTTCTTTTCTAATATCATCTAAATTTATTGGTTTATCAAATAGTGCTAAAGATTTAATAGGAACAGCATTTATATCATTGTTTAAAATATATTCATCAACTCTTTTCAATGTTTCTGGATAATTCAAATAATCTTCTCTTGTTAGATTTAAGCGAATAGGTTTACCTAATTCCATAACACCAATAACTTGTCTTGATTTTCCACTTAAATATAGATATGCTCTTGTTTCTTCTTCACAAAATCTTTTTCTATATTCATATTTTTTAATTCCATATAATAATGGCTTAAAATATTCTGGTCTAAAACTTAAAAATATTTCTTTCATAGATACTCCTTTATTTGAATATTCTAATTAAAATAGAATATCTCCAATTTAATACTGCTTCTTCACAACAATGTTCATACTTTATTATTTTAGCTTTTAATAATGTCTCATCAAATGATTGATTATTATCTATAACTTTTTTAATTTCTAAATATTCTTTTCTAATATTATTGTCATTTAACATTACATTTTCTAATTGTTTATTTACTAGATTTATTATGTCCTTTTTTATATCGATTCTTTTATCAGAGTTATATAATTCAACATATTTATACATTGAAAGTATAGCTAAATACTCATCTTTTTTTATATCATTTAGTTGTTGCAAAATTCCAAAAATAGTTATTTGATAAAATGTATAAAAAATTGTCATTCTTTCTATAAAATCAATAAAGTTTTCGGTTTGCCAAAATACATCTGATATAAATGTTAGTAAGTATGAAATTCCTAAAACTTCTAGCAAATATAAAAATATTTGAAATATATACTTTATAATTAAAAAGTGTTTTTGAATCATATATTTTTCTCCTAACTTTAGAAATATATTAAAATAAAACCATACCTTCTCCTAAATCAGCATTTGATCTAGTGTTAAATCCAAACTTTTCATAAAATTTTTCTTTCCCTTTAGAGGCTCCTAAATATGTTCTTATATTAGGATTTACTTTTTTATATTCATCTACTTTTGTTAGAAGTGAGTTCATAATTTTAGTTCCAACTTTTTGCCCTTGATATTCAGGAATAACCATAATATCTTGAATATAGAGAAAAATTGTTTTATCTCCAATTATTCTTCCATATCCAATGATTTTATTATCATCATAGATACTTACTGAAAATAAAGTATTGTTTAACGCTTCCTCTACAATCTCAGTATCTCTAGTACCCCAACCAACTTTGTCTGTTAAATAATTAAAATCATCAACTGATATTTTATTTTCTACTATTTTAATCATTTTTTGTCCTCCTTTAATGATTTTGGTCTACTCCAATATTCTAACTTTGCAATAGCTAAAAATACTTTATATAACTTATTAAATTTATATGTTATATTACTATCAAAAACTGATAAAGCATTATTCAAATATAAGTTTTGATATTTATTTAAAACATCAATATCCTTTTTAGATAAATAATGATAATCAGAATAATGAAGATTGTTTCTACATTTTCTATTAATTGGATAAAATTTATCATCTATACAATCGCTATTTTTTTCAAATATTTCATCGATCAAGTTTATAGAGCTATTAGTTTTTTTGTCATTCCAAAACATTTCTAAAATAATAGCTTTAGTTTTCATTATAAAGCTTTTGAAATTAAAATGTAATCTTCCAATATCAAATGAAATATCATCATCAATTATACTTTCAATAAACAAAGTCGATTTTATTAAACCATATCTTTGTAGTATATATAATTTTCCATCTTCACTAATGACACTTTTTCTAAATAGTTTGAAAGAAGAATAAGTTTTTTTGTTAATTTTTGAATAAGAAATTTTATTTATATATTTATCTGAAAGTGATTTTAAAGCCTCCTTTAATGCATCATATATTTCTGGCATTAATATTTCAATCCACCTTATGGGAGTAGATACTATTCCATCCAACAATTCAAAATTTTCTTTTTTATTTAATTCCCAGTTTCTTAAATTAATATCCAGTAATTCATTTTCATTTAAATATAATATAACATCAAACATATAGGTATTAAAATCTATTCCCATTTCTTTTATAATCTTCTGAGATGTTTTAGAATTACTAGAAGGACAATACTTTAAATTATAATTTCTTAAATCTTCAATTTCTTCTAAGGTAACATTTCGATTTCCAGTTAATCCACCATGATTAGATTTTAAAGTTTCTTCTACAAATATTGAAGAGAAAAACACTAAAAATGAACTTAAAATTTCTTTTTGGCTATAGTCATTTATATTTCTTTTAATTTCTAAAATATACCCAAGCCAAAATGCATCATTCATAATTTCATTAACGATTTTAAAATTTTTGTCTTTCTTCATAGACTATTTATTTATAGCTTTCATAATTTGAGGAATATACATAATTGCTATATCTGCACCTTTATCCAATATAAATGACAATAATTTTTTAGCTCTGTCCCATTTTTTTGATTTTGATTCTTCACTTTTTTGTAATTCTTCTATTTCATCTAGTTTAATTAATAACTCTTTTTTTTCAGAATCACTTAAATAAGTATTATCATCAATATTTTTCTTTATATCATTAATACTCATATTTATATTAGTAGTATTTGAATTATCGTTAGTATTATTATTTACTGTAGATATGCTTATCCCTGACGATTTGAAATTATTATATAACTCAGGATTATCAACTCTATTTAATAAATATTCTAATTTACTCTTTACTATTTTAATATTTTCTATTTCATTGGTTTCATATCCTGGAACTCCAACATAAGCAATTATTCCTTCATTAAATTTTGGATAGTCCATTATATACTTTCCTGTTAATGATTTAACTTCACCATGCGTTGCAAAATTTTTGCTTATATATTCATCACATAATTGTATATCTTTCTTTAACATTGTTTTATATTTACTCATTGTTACACCCCTTCTACTTAAAATAATCTTCATCTATTAGTGGAACTATATCTATTGCTGGCTCTTCATAAGGATGTACTTCCCTTAATTTAGAAATTACTTTTTTTACTTTATCTATACTGCAAACAAATTCTAATTTTTCTTCTTCGACAAATTCCAAATTATTTTTCTCGCCAATATATGGATTAGCATTATCGTTTGGCATAAAAGTACCAATTGATTTTGTTGATGAGGTGCAATAAGTATAAGCTCCGATTATTCCAGCTCCCACTTCACATACAGCATTTCTAACTTCTTCTACATTTTCTAATGGTATTGTTACAAATATTTTTACTCTATTAATATTTATATTCATTCTGAATCCTCCTCCACAAGTTTCTTGTTGATATAATTATACTATAAATGCCGATATTTTCCTATACAACTATTGATTTTTTCTAGTAATTATCATATAATCTATTTAACGAGTGAGGGATATTTTTTTAAATTTTAGGTTTAAAACCCTATTATCATCTGCTCCAAAAGGTAAAATCGTCGCACCAAGTGACGTTAATGATTAAATCAATCTGAAATATGATTGATTTTTTTGTCGACTAAAAGAGTCTAGTCAAGAAAGGTGTGATGTGGTATGATTAGTATCGTAAAAAAGAAAATCAATATGAGTGATGAACTCAAGAGACAAATTAAATGGTCTTGCAAATTTAATAACCTCTCCTATGAAATCATAGAGGGTTACTTACGAATTGTGGAACACACAAATTTAGCATATGTGGAGCCGCATAAAGTGATTATTGATAATAAGTTATACTTATTCTTCAATGAACAGAGACATTTTTACATAGGGAATCTAAAAAAGAAAATCCCATTGTCTGAATTATCAGAGTACATAGCAAGGCATTAATTGGAGAGTTTATATACTCCCACTATATTGATTTATTTTGTCGTGTAAAAATCAATATATGCTAGGTGTCCTTGTTATGTGACACCTTTTTTGGTGCCTTTCACTATTCCAAAAGAGAAAGGAGAAATGATAATTATGGATAATGAAAGGAGTATCGCAGCAGTTTATATTCGTGTCAGCACAGAGGATCAGGCACGAGAAGGATTTTCGTTAGGAGAACAAAAAGAAAAGTTATTACAACTTTGTGCATTTAAAGGTTATGAAGTATTTAAAATTTATGAGGATGCAGGAATAAGTGCAAAAGATATGGAACATAGACCTGCATTTCAAGAAATGCTATCTGATATGAAGAAAGGTAAAATCAACTATATTGTAGCTTATAAGTTAGACAGAGTTACTCGTTCAGTTCGAGATTTAGAAGAACTTATATCCGTACTTGAACAATATAATTGTTTTCTAGTTTGTGATAGAGATGATGTTAATACCTCTACTGCTAATGGTAGATTCTTTGTAAGAATGCTTACAGTCTTATCACAATTAGAAATTGAAATCGTATCAGAAAGAACAAAATTTGGCTTAAATGGAGCCATCAAGTCAGGACATTTACCAGGAGTTTTAGCACTTGGCTATAAAAAAGATGGTAATAAGAAAACAATTATTGATGAAACTACCAAACCAGTAATTGAAAGAATCTTTAAGATGTACTTGGAAGGAAAAAGTTTTCAACAAATATCTAATATCTTTAATGAAGAAGAACTTTTAAAACCAAAGAAATGGAAAGATACCACTATTCAAAAGATTATTGATAATAAAATCTATATGGGTGATTATGAGCAATTTAAGAGAATTGCAAAAAATAAACAAATTGAACCAGTTGTTTATATGAATGTTGTAGAACCTATTATCTCAAGAGCAGTATGGGAAGAATGCCAACATCAAAAAGAAAAGAATCAGAGAACTTATACTAGAGATAGAGTTTATCTGTTCTTCCAAAAAATAAAATGCCCTATTTGTGGTAGGATTATGAAATGTAAAGGCTCTGGCGGTAAAAAGAAAAAGTATATGTATTATAACTGTGAAAAGTGTCACTTAAATTTTAGAGAAGATAAGATTGAAGAATTACTAACAAACTTTATTTATGATATGGTTGAGTACGATATGGCAGTCAAAAAGTATTTCTTGCCTATTTTGGCAGACCATAAGCCAACAAAAATTGATGACTTAGATAAAGAGATGAAACAATTAGAAAAACAAAAAGAACGCATTAAAAAAGCTTATATGAGTGGCATTGTGGAAATGGAAGATTTTTCAGAAGATTATAAACTAATTGAAGATAAATTAGAAATATTAGAACAAAAGAGAAATGAAATACTTGATTTAGATAATGTTACTTTCTCCCCTCAACAATTAATGGCTGATCGTGATATTGAAAGAGAAACTATGATAAGACTTGATACTTTAAATAGTGTGGTAAAAACTACTTGGGAAAACAAATCAAAAGAAGAAAAACAAGAATTTATTTCTAAATTAGTTGAATCAGTTATCATAACAAAAGATAGTAATAATGAACTTCATGTAGAAAAAATTAATTTCAGAAGAAGTTTTGTAGATATGCTAACCAAATTATTTGGTAATGGTATTTTAGATGTCCTTGTGCCAGTAGAGATAAATGGCAAGGAAGAATTTATTTTAGGTACTGGCAATATAACTGATAGCCAAGTAGAAGAATATTTAGATAGATTAAATGAGTATTATGAAACAAAATTCTATCAAATTTATGAGAAAGTTGATGAAGAAACTGGCAATATTATCGGTGAATTTATACCTAAAAAAGATGAAAAAATTATAAGGATACTACCAATATCACCTAATAAAAGCACAACAAAATCACCTATTACTAAAGATGATGTTGATACAAAATATGGAATTGTAACCTACAATCCTAATAAGCCAAAAGAAAAAATTTTGAAAGGCGTTAGTGATTATGCAACTTCTTAACAAAGAAAATATTATCAAAAACCAAGTAGATACTATAGAACAATTTAAAGTTCTTGCCTATCTAAAAAATCAATTTAATATTGATGAAATAAATCTATATTTATTAGATAGATTTACTATAAAACTTGTAGATAAGAATAATAATATAGGTTATTTTAAATACAATTCTAAAACAAAATCAGTAGATTTTTACGAAAAGAATATTAAAAACAAAGAAAGAGAGATAAAAAAATGGAATTAAATTATACAAAAGTTGGAGATTATTTGTTACCAAATCTAACTATAAAAAATCAAAATTATGGAGAAATTAATAAGTATGGGTATTTAAGATTGGAATATTTAAAAGAATACCACAAAGGATTATACACGACACTTTTAATGAAAGATGAACTAACTAATCATCTTGTTTCAATCAGTAATGAATGTGAAAAAAGATTAAAAACTTTAATGGATAATTATAGAAATAGTGATAATAAACTATCTGAAAAAAATAAAGAAATTAGTGGGTTTGAATGGGTAAAATTGATGAATAATTATAAAGATTGTGCAGAAGAAATTATCTTAAAAGAGATAATCTATGCATGATGTTATCTATAAGCAAGCAACGGATTTATACTCCCACCATATAAATCCACTCTTTAGAAAGGCTAAACCTTAATTATGGCGACAATATCAATTTGGAGTATTAAAAATAATTTAAAACAATCAATAGATTATATCATCAATCCAAAGAAAACTATAAACGAAGATTATGGTAAAGTTGATTATGACTTTTTAGAGGGTAAAAAAGATTATGATTTCAAGAAAGAAAAATTATGTTATATAAGCTGTTTAAATTGCTCTGAAGATAATCCATTTGATGATATGAAAGATACCAAAGATTATTATCGTAAAAGTGATGGTGTTCTTGCTTATCATGGATATCAATCATTTAAAGAAGGAGAAGTTACTCCAGATATTGCTCATGAGATAGGAGTTAAGCTTGTTAATGAAATGTTTAAAGATTATGAAGTGATTGTAGCAACTCATCAAAATACTAATCACATCCACAACCATTTCATAATCAACTCTGTTTCGTTTAAGACTGGCAAAAAGTACAATAACAATCGTACTAATTTATCCAAGTTAAGAAATATATCTGATTCATTATGTGCTGAATATGGATTAAGTGTTTTAGATGAAGATATCAGTTATAAAAGTACCTATAATCATAAAGTAATAGACAACGATTATTATAAAACTCTTAAAGATGATTTAGATAGTGTTATTAGTTATTCAGTCACTCTAAAGCAAGTTATGGATAGAATGAAATTACTGGGATATAAAACTTATTATCGTAATGGCGTAATAACTATTTATAGAGATGGTTATGATAAAGTTAGAATTGAAAAAGCATTTGGTAGTGATTATTCAAAAGATAGTATTAACGAACGATTATATCACTCAAGGCAAGTCGTTTTTAAACCTATGACCCATAAATCTATTTTTCTGGAATATCTATCAAAGACTAACAATCATCACAAAGGGATTTATGGTTTATTTCTATACTATTGTTATTTATTAAAAGTCTTTCCAAAGGAACATCCAAAACAATACCTTCCTTATTCCATAAGACAAGATATTAAAAAGTTAGAATCATTTTCAAAACAAACAGAATTTATGTTAGAAAATAAAATTGAAACTAAAGGAGATTTAGAATCATTTGCTAAAAATAACTATGAAAAATATCAAAATCTTATGGGCAAAAGAGAAAATCTATGGAAAAGATATCATAGGGCAAAAACTGAAGATAAAAAATCTGAAATACTTGCTGAAATAAATGGTATTCAACCCAAAATTAAAGAACTTCGTAAATTAGATAATTACTGCAAAGAAATTAGAAAACGCTCTGAATCAATACAAGACAATCTTAATAATTTTGATAAAAATTTACAAAAAGAAAAAGACAATTCTAGGTCATATTGACTGAAAAATTGTCTTTTTTAATTATCCATCATTTCCCAACTTTTAAAGTATATACATTCTAAATTATCATTAAACTTTACTTCATAAATACCATCATAATCCTGATCATTTTGTTTCAGAATCCATTGAGCAATAAGTGTAAGATTATCTATTGCTAATACTTTAAATTCTATATTTTGTATATTTTCATTTTTTATATGTTGCCATTCTTCTCTTATTTCGTCAATTGTTGTATAAGGTTTCATAAAAGGAGTTTCTTGATAAAAAGTTGTTTTATTAAATAATGAAATAGCCATTTCTATATCTTTATTAAACCAATATTTTTTTAAATTATCTAACCATTTTTCTGCAAAATTTCTATTCATTTATTTTCTCCTATCTTTTGGTTATTGCTTTTTCGAAGGTTTCATCTTTACTATAAGAATATCCTATTATACCCTCATTTAACCAATATTGATTTTCTTCTGAATCTCCATCCATCTGAATTATATATTGTGGTTGTAAAATATGCATTGCATTTGCTAATTTATAAAAAGTTCCAAATACTTTTAATTCATATTCCGTTAATTGATTATATTTATTATATTCACTTAATAATACTGCAATATTATCATAAGTATTTTCTTTTGACTTTTCATCTAAACACATATTACAAGCAATAACAGATAAATCTATTATTCTTGGCAAATGGTTAGAAACTGCGAAATCTATAATCCATATTTTTGAATTATTATCTAACATTACATTTGTACTTATTATATCTCCATGAACAAATGCTTTTGGGAGACTTTCAAAATTAATTTCATTTAACTCTACTAACAATTTATCAAATTCACTTTTATAATGATCCGAAAGATATTCTCTCTTTTTATTATATTCATCTTCAAAATTTATGATTGCCCAAGTATCGTAAATAAAATTTGGTTTTATATCTAAATTATTTATCATTGCAGTCTGTCTTGCAATTTCTTTGATTATATCTTTACTTGGTTTTTCTTCTAATTCAAAATAATTTTTTCCATTAATATATTCAAATACACAAATATCATAGTGGTTGCCTTCATAATCCAATGATAAAGTAATGTCATCATTAACTATTAAAGGCTTTGGTGAATTTATTTCACTATTAGCTACTGCTCTAATCCTATCTAAATAATTTTTAATATCTTCTTCGGTTCTAATTTTACTAAAAATTTTAACACAATATTTTCCCTTTGAAGCTGTTAAGTAATAATTATAATCCTCGTATCCAATCGTTATCAAATCATTTGAAATAAACTCTCCTAAATTATATCTTTCACATATTTTTTGAGATATATTTCTTAAATCAGTATTAAGTCCTATTCTTTTATTAAAATCCTGTAGTTCAAATGTATCCATTACTATCATCTCGCTTTCATATTTGTATATTTTTGGTCAATGGCGAATTTTCTTGAATTGGAATCAATCTAGTTTTTGTAGTATTTATAAATGCACATTTATGAGTGATTTCAAATATTTCCATATCTGTTTTTAAATCATATTTTAACGCGTTGTGCTAGTTAATTTTGAAAAATAGAAAAATCATTCAAAATGTGGT
>CAJUHL010000035.1 GCA_910586425.1 uncultured Bacilli bacterium | reverse complement strand
GTAACTATGCGGCTTTAGCCGCTGCTAATTGAATTATCATGAATAATTCAGGCTTAACATATTATTAAAACAAAAAGCATTCATCTGTTCTTCCTCTGCTGCCATGATTCCTTCTGTTTTTACTACAAAACCACCCAGTTTTTTCCAATAATCACGAGTGAAAAGTACCGCACCAATACTAAATCGAACATTGCATTCACAAAACTTTTCACTGTTTCTTTCTTCCACAAGGGTTGCAACTTTATCGAAAGGAATGGAATTAGCCCAGATGAATTCTGCGACTTCCGGGCTTTTGTGAATAGGTTCTTCCAAACCAATAGTTAGTTTCCCGAATTGTTTTTCAAATTTATCGTATGCATGAATTGTTTCCAAAAAATTTTAACACCGCCTGCATTTAAGTTAATAAGAGGCACCAAAAATCCTATTGATTTACAACAGGATTTCTTTGCTTTATGATATGTATTCAACATTTTTTCAAAATAATGATTACTTAATAAAATATCCTCATCTATTTTAAAAATCCAATATGCATGAGGATGTAATTTAATTGCAGTATTCTGCGCCTGAGCCAGCAAATCCTGCTCTATGCGTAAATAAGACCATCCATATCTTTCGGCATATTTTTTAAAAGTGTACCATCTGCACCAGGTACCACGAGACATACGTCCAGGTCAGTTATTTGTTTTTGATTTTTATTCACTCTTTCAAAAACTGTATCCCAATAAAAATTTTGAAACCCTGCAATAATCAGCAATAATTTCGAGTTGTTATTACTCCTGTTAATAAAATCTATTCCATGCTTGGCAAAAACCCTTGAGCTCTCACATTTTTTATTTATTCTTTTTATAATCGCATAAACATAATCATGAAACATTTTTGACATTTTCTGCACCTTTCTGTTAAAACATATAAATGCTTCTTTGAATTCCTATACATGTCTTTTTATATAGAATATTAATTTATTAAGACAGATAAATCCATAGTCCTTCAAGAAATCATCTTTAAGTATCATTAGAATACTCGTATATAAAGACAAGCCGGAAATAATCATAATTACTGTTTGAAATATTCCCGGTTGTAAATAATAATCTTCAAATAACAGCAAAACCATCATAAAGAAAGAAGCAAAAACATAATTTCCCGAAATTGTGAACAGTTGTCGGAAATGAAATTCCTTCCGAATTATCCAGATTTCTGTCAACAATACTATAATCTCAGCAATGACGGAAGAAACGGCAGCTCCTTTTGACCCCAGGGACGGAATAAATATTGCGTTTAAAATAATATTTGTTATTGCTCCAAGACAAACCGTAATTGTAAAATACTTTTGTCGTTTTGTCGGAACAAGTATCTGGAAGCCGGTAATATTATTAAGGCCAATAATTATAATTAAAAAAGCCAGTATTTTTATTAATGGTATAGCCATTACATAGTCTGGGCCCAAAAACCATGGAACAAAGTTTGCAGAACAGCCTATCAAACCAAAGCATATAGGACATGATAAAAACCATACAAAATTGAAGCTTTTTGAAACTGTATTTTTTATAGCATCAAAATCACCTTTGCTGTAATAGTGACCAATTCTTGGTACTATAACTGTTCCGAGTGATGTAACAATCGTGAGTGAAATCCGGATTATTTTATAAGCCTGTTCATAATAACCATTCTCATAAGCATTATTCAAAATAATACCAAGCATGATTTTATCCCAAACACTGTAAACATTAATTGCTATCGTTGGAATAAAAAGAGCAACGGTTTCTTTTAAATGTCGAAATGGCCTTAATTTTTTTACTGGAATCCGAATAATATATTCCGGTAGATAAAACCAGAGTGAAATTGCGCTAAAAAGAGGCAACGCGGATAGAAGTAACGCGTATAATTTCAGATCATTTTTGCTGTTTACAAAAAGAAAAATCCCAATTATGTTAAAAAATTTAAAAATAAAATCTCTTATGGCAATTTTAGGGAAATCTTCCATGCCAGAAAAAATCCATCCCACATCTGCAGCTATGGTAAGAATTTGTAATATACATATACAATATATTTCTATATTTTTTTTAACTGTGAAAATATACAGGATATATAATACGATTGTTAAACCCACTGAAAACAAATTTAAACACTCGATTTCCCAAAATCGCAGGCTTCGGTCCTCGACATTGTCTTGTAAATATGAAATTTCTCTTTGGCCATATGTTCCAATTCCCAAACCCGCAAATAAAATAAAATTGGATACAATTGCCGATATGTAACTATATGTTCCAATTCCATCCGCCCCAAGAATTCGCGAAATATAAGGAGTAGTAATCAAAGGTGTGATAATTTTAAAAATCTGATATAGAGTATTGTATATATAATTTTTTTGAATATTTTTTTCAGGCATTCTATTGTTTTTTCCGTCAGTTAATCTGTTCTTTACAGTATTTATAATTGTTGACCCAAATCTTCTTTACTTCATAAATTTTAAACTTATTAATCCTCAATAGAGTTTTAAAAATCAACCAGAACCAATTTGACACAGATAATTGACAATCTTTCATAGCCAAATCGGTATGAAGTTTTTGTGCCATTTCAAACAATATTTTTTCCAGTTTCCAAAAATTAATATAATATCTTGAAACTCCATAACGAAATCGATGTTGATCAGAAAGCATATAAATCCCATAGGTCGCAGTTACCGCTTTCAAAACACGTTCTACACCAGAACAAATTACTTTTCTTTTATCATTTTTGCTCAGTTTATCTTTTAGAATATGATCCAATACATCCATAAACAGACTGTAAATATATGGAGGTTCAAACCATAATTTCCCTGCAAAATCACTATATCTGCCCTCAGTATTAATAACGCCTGAAACACCATTTAGTATTTCTGCTCCAGCATTACAGGACATGGGTGATCGATAATCCAGCCAAGCTCCTTTTGTTGAAAGATCATACAATAACGTAATGTGTGGCTCAACATTCGGCTGTTTTAAAATTGTTCTGTTTTGATAATCTGTAATCTGGTAAAAAGCTTTTAATTTTTCAACATTGATCAAAACACCGCTAACATGATATCCACTGAAAGGCACCTGTTGTCTGGCTTCTATTCCAAAATATTCAGTATACGCCTCGGCTTCTCCGTAAATACAGTATCCACAGGATATTTCATTATTTAATTTGTTTAAAAAATTTTCCAAATATATTCCATAGAGGTGATCTCTATCATTTAAATGGTATGCAAATCTTCCGTTTGCATATTTGTATGTTTCTATCCAGTTAGTGGATGGCAAAAGTGGTTTCCTGTTACGGTAATATCGAATTCTATGATCTGTAAGATTTTTGATTTGTTGCTCTGTATTGTCAGATGAACAATTGTCCAGAACTATAATTTCAATATCCTTACCTTTGTATTGAAGAATTTCCTGAATTCTGCTTATCAGTATTTCAGCACGATTATAGGTAGGGATACAAATACTTAATAATATCGGATTCATGTCAAAACTTTCTTTCTAAAATAAGGCCCATATTTTTTTGACTTTAAAATAGGTCTGGCTAATCACTGTATATGTATATATCAGAAATTTCTCGTTTGCTGTTAACTCATTAAAATCCAGTTCGTTGTAACTGTTAATTGGCGTTTCATAGTTGGCTCGAATTTTATGTTGCTTATATATTATAGCGGTATTAAAAAAATCCAAAAAAAGTCTACTCCATTTTCCGTATCTCTTTAATTCTCTCATTTGTTTGCAACCAGTCTCAACAAATTTTTGTTTCATGTTCGTCTTTAAAGTTTCATTTACACCAACACCATAAACGCCCATATGTGAAATTGTCCTGTAAACATTATAATTTTCAGAAATTTCAAAAACAAACTGAGCGTCCCCGGATGGAAAATATTCTTGCTTAAATCCCCCTATCCTGAATGCAGCTTCTTTTCGGATTAGGGTACCGCAAGTTGGAGGTGCGGTTGCTGCATGACCGCCGGCTATCACAAAGTCCTTACGGGTGATTTTTTCCAGTTTATATGTTTTTATGCGTTTGTCGTTTTTTTTATTGTATAAATCCAGTTTTTTTATGTCTCTGCTGATAAAATTAGTTCTTATATATCCAATATTTTTATATTTGGGATTGTTTAACGTATATTCATAACAGGCCAATGTATAAGAAGACATAACATCATCATCATGACACATACAAATCCAATTCCCTCTTGCCAAAGATATACCTAAAAACCAGTTTCCATATTGTCCGATATTTATAGTGTTTTCATAATATCTGATATCTGGAAAAAAGCCGGAAAATTTTTCAACTATTTTTTTAATCTCAATATTTTCAGTGCAGTCAGAATGATCATTGTTAATAATAATGACTTCGTACGCAGAATAAACATCTTTTTGATAAACTGCACTTTCTATCGTACGCGCTAAATATTGTGGTCTTTTATAAGTAGGGATGACAATCGAGTATTTTATGTTTTGACTGGTAATATTTTCATATATTAATTTTGCAATATCTGTATTCAATTTTGTTATTCCTGAGTATTTTCTGTAATTTTAATTATATTCGCTGTTTTCAGAGCACGTTCAAGCGCCTGGTCCATATTATAATATTGGAAATCACCAAGTCTTCCGCAAACAAATAAGTGGTTAGTATTTAAAGCCAAAGAAGCATATTGTTCATATATTTTTCTGCTTTCTTCCGTAAGTACTGGATAATATGGTTCCTGTTTTTCTCCTGCTTTATAGGGTAAAGAATATTCTATTTCATAAGTGGTTCCTTTTACGTTCTGTACAGGAAGTTTTTTGTATTCGATAATCCGTATGTAATCATTTGCCTGAGGATAAGCCACTACAGGCATATTCTGTCTACTGTCAATTCTTTCGTGAATACGTTCAAATCGAAGACTGCGGTATGGAAGCTGTCCATAACAGGAGTTGAATAATTCATCCAAAGGGCCAGTGTATACTACAGGAAAGTTCACGGTCTTGTGATGATACACAAGACTTTCATTTTGTATTTTCAAAACCTGAAGTGCATCAATTTTCAGTTTTACCTCTATATTAGGATGCGACAGCAGATTTTCAAAGAAAGCTGTGAAGCTTACTTTGGGCATAACCTGAAATGTGTCTTCAAAATATCCATTGTCGTAGTTAAAACGCAATGGTACTCTCTTCAATACAGAGGGGTCAATCCTGTCTGGCTCTATCCCCCATTGTTTGGCAGTATAAAGTTTATAATCATTGTCAAATAAAAACTGAGCATATTCCTGCACAAGCTTATTTTGACATTCCAAAACTTCCATTACAGTTGCAGTATTTTGACAGGGAAATTCTTTTTCAATTTCCTGTTTTATTTTTGCGGCTTTTTCCAAGGGGTAAAAATCATCAATAGTCTGATAATTAAATGGAGTCGGTGTACAGATCCCATTGATTTCTGCACCACAGGTTAAATGATATTCTTCCCAATCTGAATATCTGCATATATAATGATATAATTCTTCTTTCTGTGTGTGAAAGGTATGTGGTCCATATTTGTGAATTAATATCCCATGAGAATCCTTATAATCATACATATTTCCGCCAATATGATCCCTGCGTTCCAATATCGTAACATAATATCCGGATTCGGCTAATTCACGGGCTATCACAGCACCTGATAAACCACAACCAATAATCAGTGCTTGTTTCATAGACTTTCCCTCATCATTTTCGTATATTCTTTAAAACTCATTAAATGATGATCTTTTTTACTTAAAATAAGTTTGCTGTCACCGCCAATTAAATTCAGGGGCCATAGAATTCCTATATCACTGTCATTATACAAAATGCCGGAATCTCCCTCACTATAAAATGACTCTGCACATTTATAGCTGACGATAGAATCTTCAATAACCAGATAACCATGTCCAAAGTATTCTGGAACCAACAGACTGTACCTGTTTTCGCCGGTTAAATGAAAGCCTGTCCATTGTCCATAAGTAACAGAATCCGGACGCAGATCCACAATTACATCATATACATGTCCACTGATGCAGCGTACTAATTTTGCTTGTTGACGGATTAACTGAAAATGTATTGCCCGCATTACTCCTCGTTTTGAAATTGTATAAAAAACTTCTTTTAAATTATGCATGATTCCGTTTGACTGAAATATTTCCTCATTATAATCTTTAATAAGCCCCCCACGCTCATCAGTTACATAAAAAGGTTTGATAAGATATGCGCCTCTCAGTTCTAATTCCTGAAATTCAAATTTTTGTATCATAGATAACTCCTTATCAAAAGTTTTTCAACCATTCCATTGTTTTCTTTGTACCCTTGGAAAAACTGACATCTGCTTTAAAATCACAGTCCCTTTCTGTATTCTCGGTATTGAAAACAGATAATGGTATATTGGTGCCGGTAAACGGTACATTACCAAACTGAAGAGAGGCCTCCGGAGCTAAAGTATGTTGCATTTCAAGAATAAACTCCTTAAGGGGACGTGCATTTGAACTTCCGATTATATATTCACAAAAAGGCTTTCCTTTTTGTGAAATGAGATAAAACGCCCGCGCAACATCGGTAACATATACAAAATCATAATTTTGTGTTGCAGACGTAAATTGGAGAGGTTCTTTATTAATTATTTTACGTAATGTTGTGTTTATAAACCGTGGGGACAATTCGCCAACTCCATATGCATTTGTTATCATAGGCCATATGAGTTCAATACCAATTTCAACTGCTACAGATTTACATATACAGTGAGCAATGTGCTTTCCCATCCCATAAATGTAACCCATTCCTGGTCGACTGCCCTGACTGTGTACAGCCGCCTCAACTTCATATTCCATAATACTTCCAGCACAAACAAAACGCTCACATCCGAGTGCCTTTGCAGTTTTTAAACATTCTACAGTATAAAGTGCATTTTTCATTTGCAAATTATAATCAGTACGGGCCTGTCCCGCAGATCCGGCCCAGGCAAAGTGGATAAATGTGTCATACATACCTGTTGATATATGCTTTAATAAATTTGTACTGTTTGAAATATCCCATTGTTGATATGCTAAACATTTATGTAATTGAAGTCGTTTTGGTTTCGCATTACGCCCCAATGCGAGTATATTCATGCCCTGTTCCAGAAAATACTCTACTGTATAACTGCCAACAAAACCATCTGCACCGCTAATGATTACATTTTTCATAAATTTCCCCTTTGATTATGAGCTTTTTTATATTTCAGCTTGATAAAAATTCCTGGATCTGCCGATCCATACAAGCTGTGACATCTCCATGGCTCATCCAACATTTTGTCCATTCAACTACCTTCTCAACAGCTTTTTCCAAATCCCAATGAGCTTTCCATTCAAAAGTAGCCTTGAGTTTGGAACAATCAAGTTTCAGATAGCTTGCTTCGTGAGGGCCTCCATCGTATTGATCAATCCACTTTATATTTTCACCCCAATGTTTCACAAAGAGGTCCACCAGGGCTCCGGTCTGAAAACAGTCCTGATCGTCTGGCCCCACATTGTAACATCCGGCATAGTTGCTGTCTTCGTACTGCATAGCAGCAATCATTAAATAAACATATAATGGCTCCAATACATGTTGATACGGTCTGGTAGAAAATGGATTCCTTACAATGATATTTTCTCCTCTAAGAACCGCGCGGATACAATCCGGAATGATTCGGTCATTTGCAAAATCTCCACCTCCGATTACATTGCCTGCACGGGCTGTAGAAACAGCAGTATCCCCATTCGCAAAAAAACTATTCTTATAAGCACATGTAACCAGTTCAGAACAGGACTTGGAATTCGAATAAGGATCATAACCGTTCAGTTCTTCGTTTTCTCTGTATCCCCAATGCCACTCTTTATTAAGATAAACCTTATCCGTAGTTACATTTAAAAAAGATTTTACCTGATGGTTACGAATACACTCAAGGATATTAACTGTACCAATGACATTTGTCTCATATGTATAAACAGGATTCTTATAACTGTCCCGTACAATGGGTTGTGCAGCCAGATGAAATACAATCTCCGGTTGTGCATCATCAAATGCTTTTCTTAAGAATGTATAGTCTCTGATATCACCTGGAACCGAATGGATATCTTTTTCAATTTCTGCAATTTTAAATAATGCATACTCTTTTTCAGAACCGAGAGAATATCCAGTTACCCTTGCTCCTGCGTTAACCAGCATTTTACAAAGCCATGAACCTTTAAATCCGGTATGCCCGGTTATAAATACGTTTTTTCCATAGTAAAAACCCGGATCAAAATGCATTTTATTCCTTTTACTCCTTCCATATCTTCCATGGTGCACGACCTGTTTCCCAAAGCTCTTCAAGCTTTTGCTTTTCCCTTAACGTATCCATACATTGCCAAAAACTCTTATGGATATAACCAGACAGTTGATTTTCATTTACCAGCCTGTTCAACACGTCTTTCTCCAGTACAGCAGAATCACCATCTATAAATTCAAAAATCTGAGGTTCAAAAATCATGTATCCTATATTGATTAAATCACCATCATAATTTGATTTTTCACGAAACGCTGTAATGCTTCCATCTTTATTAATGTCAACGACTCCTTTGCTTTGTCCAAAATTATACATGGACATCGTCCCGATCTTTTTTTGTCTAATATGACAATTGATTAATTCAGATACATTTATATCACTTACTGCATCTCCGTATGTAAGCATAAAAGGTTCGTTTCCAATATAATTTTGTATTCTTTTCACTCGTCCGCCAGTCTGTGTATTTAATCCTGTATCTACAATTGTAACTTTCCATGCCTCGGCGTGTTTGTTGTGAACGATCATCTCATTTCCTTTTGAAAAATCAAAAGTAATATCTGATGTATGGATAAAATAATCGGCAAACCATTTTTTTATTATGTGTTGTTTGTATCCGGCACATATAATAAATTCCTCTACTCCATATACAGAATATTCTTTCATAATGTGCCAGAGAATCGGTTTCTCTCCTATTTCAATCATAGGTTTTGGTTTCAAATGGGATTCTTCTGAAATTCTGGTTCCAAATCCGCCAGCCAGAATTACTGCTTTCATTGTTATTTACCTCCATTTAAAGTATTAATTAAAGCCCTCTTTATCCCGTTTAAATCGCCAAATCGTATTTTGAGAAAAAATGATTCCATTTTTCGTTTCCATTTAATAAATGGATGATTCCAGGCCATCAATTTATAAACGCGTTGTTTATAAGGAACATTTTCAACTACATATTTAGGATGTCTTAATGGGAAATCAATCTCATATCGTTTAACTTGAAAAATCTTCTGGATTTTTTTAGGCATCATTTTCAGAGGAGCCGTGTAATGAACGCCATCTCCAAAACACCCAATATTATTAATCATGTTTTTGGTTGGAACAATACTTAATCCTGAATTTAATAACATATTGGCTGATAATATGGTTTCATAATACTCTTTTCCTGTTTTCTTATGTCTGTGAGCAATTCGCAGAAAATCCTTTCTTATTCCATGAGCCTTTATAAGAGCTTTTAATTCCTTAACAGCCAGTGAGTCTCTTAAAAAATCATAATCACCTTCCCAACAATCAATTACCCGTTTCCATGAGGCCCATCCCCAAATAGAAATATTGCTGGTGAAAAAATAGTCATATGGAATGTCTGGTGTAATCTCATCGTAGTTTAACCCGGCAATCATGGATATTCTTGTATCATTTTCATATTTGTCCAATAATTCTTTACAAAAGCGAATAAATGATACGGAAGGAACAGAATCATCTTCAAAAATAATGCATTTGTCCACAAAAGAAAATGCCCATTTTTGTGATATATAATTAGAAGGATCACAGCCAAGGTTTTCTTCTCTGTACCATTTATGGACCTCACATTCCCAATCAATTTTTTCATCTGCAATCCTTCTACAAGCCATAATTCCGCTTTCATCATTTTTATTATTTTTTCTTGCACCATCCTGATACAGAAACAGTTTGCTGGGTTTCGCTTTTCTTATTTCTTCAAATACAGTTTGAAATCTTTCGGGATTATTAAAGAATAAAATCAAAACTGCTACATCAACCAATGCTTTATCCATTCCCATCCTCCTTAAGATTGCCAGAAAAATAAATATGGATTACATTTCATAAGCGGGGCAAAAATTTGATCAATCAGGAAATAAAAAGCAACACACATATATCCTGTTAATATAAAGAATCTTTCACCTCTTTCCCGGATTGCATACAACAATTCTGGAACATATAAAATGAAAAAAATGTGAAAATAGTAATACATTCTTGCAATTGCAGGATTAACTGTTGCCATCGGCCAAATAAGTATGGAAAAAATCTGCATATATAACAGTAGCCTGTTTTCTGATTTTTTTCCGGTAAATCCATCTCTATACATAAATCCAAGAATCACAGATAAAATCATAAATAAATACATCTTTTGACCGCCTGCATCAATGCCTGCTTTATATTGTTGTCGTGCAAATAAAGTAGCAACACTCCAAAACTGATCTCTAAAAAGATAAAACATAATCATTAATATACAGGAGATAACTATTGTAACTTTTTTATATGGAATTTTATCAATCAAGTAAATCGGTAAAAACATCAAAGCTGAACTATGAAATAATATCGCTGTCAGTGTACAAATAAGAAAGACTTTTAAATTTTTCTTTCTAACCTGGTGATATGCCAGCATAATAAATCCTATAGCTACTGCCTGTCTTAATGCAGAAAAACAAAAGGTATAATATGTAAAACATATATATAAAATAAAACTGATTATCTTGTTTTTCGAATATTTATATATAATAAAAACTACAGGAGCTATCGACAGAATTGCAGTAATGAATAAAAATATACGATATCCAAAAAACCTTGAAATAAGAAATTGCAAAAAATAGTAACCATAATCATATTCTTTCCAATATTCCCCCCACCTTAAATGGGCCATATTTTCATAAATATAACGATACATTTCAGTATCTCTGCCAATTCCATCATGTCTCAGTCCACATAACAATATTAAAACAGCACCAATAATTATGACGTAAATGGCTTGTCCATCGGTTCTTTTTTCATAACACCTGATCCTGATATGCTTGAAATTGATCCCAAGTATTATAACAAAGAGCAGTAGAATATAATAAATCATATGTCTTCATATTCTCCTGAAATTAAATGATACAGATATAAATATTGCCTGAAACACAAATCTTTATCAAAATATTTCTCAGCTGTAAGTCTGCATTCTTTTATATTTTTAGGCTGACTTAAAACATTTTGTATGGCATCCCATAACTTTTGAAGATTCCCTTTTTCAACAACATAACCGCATCCATCTCTCACACTTTCCGGACTGCCCCCAGTTTGAAATGTTACAACCGGAGTACCGCATGCCAAAGCCTCAAGATTAGTTGTAGGAAAAGTATCCTCCAGCGTTGGATTAATAAAAACATCTGCTGCAGAATACAGTTCTACTAATCGATTTCTGTCATGAATTTCAGGTATTCCAATAAAGTTAGAAGATATGTGGCTTGATTGAGCTTTCTTGATTCCTACAACTACCAGTATCTCTTTATGGGTATCTATTTTATTTGATAATTCATATATATACTGAATTCCCTTGCGTTTGGACATTCCCATGGCCACGGCCAGTATCATTTTACGATTATTTATATTTAATTTATTTTTTATACTGTTATTTCTAGGATAAAAAACTTTTAAATCAATTCCATTATGAATGACCATTGTATTATAATCTTTCAAAAAGGAGTCTTTGACTAAAGATTTTAACCATTTGCTGGGTGTAACTATTGTTAAATTCTCTACATCCTGAAAACATTTTTTCTTTTTTTGGTGATTATTCTTGCTGTTATCCAGAAACCATGAAAAAGGATACTCTTTTTTATTGGGACATTGCCCGCATTGATCTTTCCACTTCTGGCAGCCAATATAGTCGAAATAAGCACACCATCCGGTAAATGCCCAGCAATCATGCAGCGTCCAGACAACAGGGACTTTTTTGTTTTTTATATAATTAAATAATAATTCTACATTTATATAATGACCATGCAAGTTATGCAGATGAATCAGATCAGGTTTTATATTATCCATCCATTGAATCAATTTCCTTGTTTCGCGTTTGTTATAAAAACCATGACCTGCAAATAATCGAGTCTGCAAAATACTGAACTTTAATCTTGGAATACTCTCCATTTTAAAAGTGTTTAAATCGTACGTTTTCTGATATTCATACCCAAATGCAACATAAGCTTCGTCGCCATTTGCTTCTGCAATATTTTTTAACTCATATACAATTCTTCCAGTACTTCCCCCATTTTTAAAAACCGTATTTATTTGTAGAATTTTCATTATTTACTCCATTGGCTATGCGAACCGGCTGTTCTTCTGAAGATTTATTGCATTTAATTTTGAGGTACTAATTTGACAAAATCACGATACAAGTTTGCCTGAATATTTTCAATTTGATGATTTTTATATCCGCAATCCCAGGCTTTTTTTGCGTATTCTTGTATTATGTCAGGATGTTCAATTAGATATTTTACAGTCTGTGACATTTTTGATATATCATATATAACAATGCCACAATCATAATCTTCAAGGTACATTAACGAAGCTGTTTTTCCGCCAAGTCCCAGAATACATCTTCCGGATTTAAAATAATCCACCAACTTTGTCGTAAATGATAATCGGTAAAAAAGTTTGTCCTTAAGGTTGATGGGCTCCACGTGAATCAAAATGTCGGCGCTTTTTAATACATCCATAACCTTTTCGTTTGGGACATTTGGCATAATATTACTGATTCCTTTAACTGTTAGTTTGTTTCTCATTTGACGGGTTAAAGGGGATAACGTATAAATTTTCAATATTGCCTTTATCCCGGTTTTGTTTATCTCAGTCAATGTTTTAACAAATTTGACTAAAGTTTTCCAGCGTCCGGCCCCCAAATTACCCATAAACACAAATTGTATGGGGATATTTATGGATCTGCTTTGATACAATTCATTTTTATATGAATAGCCTTTATATAAAAGTGAACTTGATTTCTTAAAACATTTATCATATTCCTTCTGCATTAGCCTTGTTATAACATACATTTTATCCGACTTTTCAACACATTTTCGAATCCATTTACGTTGCTCGAATCTTCGTAACCAAAAGAATGGCGAAAGTGAGAATTGTTTTAATGAATATACATCATCCCATGAATATACAACCAATGGAATATTGTAAGTTTCCTTTAAATAAATCATCATCTTATTAATATTAGGCATATAAGTTAATGTGCCGAATATTATATCCGGACTGAAGTCTTCAATAAATTTTGTAAATCTTTTATTTTTCCATTCTGACAAATTCCATAATATATTTCTTCCAAGAAAAAAGAGTTCCCATCTCAATATTCTCATATGATTATAAATGTTCGAGAACTCTTCTTTTGTGTTTTCATTGGGATTATCTAAGTAAAATGCTCTTCCAAGAAGATAATTGCGATTTCTAATATTAGAAATAATATCTTTTTCGGTAATTTGAAAATATTTATGGCACAAATTATTTTGCGGCATACCGGAACGGCAGTAGATATGTGCAAATTCAATTTTATGTTCTAATCCACTAAAAATATTTGAATAAGAGTTTCCGATATTATTATCATTGCGCCAGGGCATTGAAGTAATAACCAATATTCTTATTTTTTGTTTTTCCATTTGAATTCTATTACTTTCTCAAACATCTACTGAGTACTTTATATTGAGTATTTGTATAATTTAAATAGGCACTTATTTTTTGCTTTACCGCAGCTTCATTTTTGATCAAATTTAAAAACTTATCCTGAAGTTTTTGACAATTGACATCGTCTATCTGTATTACATATTCCATTAATCCCATATCATCCATAATGCCTTGCGTTTTATTTCCTGCATATGCAATTGCAATACCGGGAACGCCGCAACTTATAGCAAATATTACGGAATGAAAACGTGTACCAATAATATAATCACAATATCCATAAATTGTTTTCAAATCACGACAGGTTAAATTTGCATCAGAAATAACAGAATATTCATTTAAGGATAATCGTTCTATTATGGATTTAATACAGGCACCATCATTTTCATGTTCATTCATGGCAAGTGTATGTTCCACAATAACAGGCATATAACCGGTTTGATATATCCAGTGTACAAACTTTGCCATTTCAGACTTGTACTTCTCATATGCCATTTCGGGATTTGGAGATTTGGGAAATCTATAAGGGCGCATTGTAATAGCAACTATCTTTTTATCAGTATAAATATTGTATTTTTTCAATACACATTCTTTTGAGATTTGGGTTTCAGATAGATAAAATGCAAGATCAGGAAAATTTTCCATTTTCAATCCCAGTTTATCTTTCACTTCTTTCTGTGTATGGGTTTCACGAGATGCGAGAAGGTCACACTTACATAACGCCTTTCGTGCAATCCATTTTACTAATGGACCATCAAAAGGTCCCATTGAGTTTGGCAATATATAGACTTTTTTCTTTAAACGTTTAGCCAACAAGATGTGGAATGTCCAAAAATACATAGAATATGTAGATGTTATTCCACCATAAGTTTGAAGTAATCCTCCCCCTTTAAAAAAAACAGCATCAGATTTTTCAAATACCTCCAGTGACTTTCGTTTGTCCGCAGATATAAAGAATTTAATAAATCTTCGAGATAATCCAAAAAAATAAAACAAACTTACAATAAAATCCCACAGAGCTACAATTCCCCATTTTAATTTTAAAAACATGTTGTAATTTATATTTTCTTTGCTTTTAAATATTCTTGATGGATGCTCTAAAACAGGAACTATTATTTGTAATCCTTCAGAACAGCTCTGAGCTGCAGGTTCATTTGCTTCTGTTGTTAAATAATAATTTCCAATATATCCTGCGTTTTCTGCAATCTTCCTGGTTTCCCATACAAGGGCCTGATCACCTCTGTTAAGATCTGAACATCCCGGAATAATAATATATTTTTTATCCATTTAGCCGTTCCTCATATATTTTTTCATATTTGCGGGCTATCACGGTTGTATTATATACAGTTAAAACTTCTTCATAAGCATTATTTATCAAATTACTTGTATCATTATTTTTACAAAATTTAATTGCTTTGACATAATCATCAAGATCGTTGCAAATAAAGCCATTTATACCATGATGTATCACATCGCGGTTTCCAATCACATTGGAAACTATACACACTTTTTTCATATACATAGATTCCAGTAATGACAATGGAAGCCCCTCCCATAAAGAGGTCAAAACAAAAACATTTCCATTCAGTGAATAGGCCAAAGCCATTTCCCGCTCGACCCAGGAGGTTACTTCAATATTAGGAGCTGTTAATTTTTCTCTTAATTCTCCTCCGCCTATCCATAAAAAATGTATATCAGGTAACGCTTCGGCTATCTGATTGAATAATTCAGGATTCTTTTGATAACAAATGCGCCCTAACGTAAATACTGTAAATGGATATTGCTGTTTTCTTTTGGTATGCTTTGTTAACATCTGTAATTCATCTACATTAATTCCATTGTTTATATACAATGCATTGGGTGTTAGTTTTAAAGTTTCTTGATGCTCCCCTTCACTGCAACTAATCGTTATACATTTACGCCTTGCACAAATATATTCTATTATTTTATATAGAGTTCTTTTGGTATAACCATAGTTTTTCATCAAAAAGCTGTATCCATGAGGCGTATAAAACAAAGGTATTTTTCTCCCGTTAAATGCAAAACGTCCTAACGCACCAGCTTTACTGCTATGCAAATGGATGATGTCTGGCTGTATCTTTTCTGCTATTTCTCTGATTTCCACAAATGCACTTACATCTTTTAAAATATTAATAGATCTTACAAAGTTTTTCACTTCTATCAGGCGTATTTGCGGATCAAAATAACTTCTATAATCCGGCGGAGTCTGTTTGCGGACTGCATATGCAATATACAGATCAAATTTTTTAACCAACTCATTAGACAAATTAACAATATATGTAAATATTCCGCCTCCCATTGCTTCAACTATAAATAAAATTTTTTTTCTCATATGAAGAATCCGCCATTATCTGTATTAAATAATCATCTTATCCTGTTTCAGTGACGCAAAAATTAGACAGACATACATATAACAACTGTGCAATAAAATCCGCCTTGATATGTTTCTGTTCTGTATCTAATAATGCAATGTTTACATCATAATTAGTCCCTAAATCCGCCCTTTA
>CAJUHL010000034.1 GCA_910586425.1 uncultured Bacilli bacterium | reverse complement strand
ACTACGCAACAAAGAAACCATTTTTAAACCTTGACTTCGCCAACGTCACCACAACAGAGCTGACAGGCGAGTCCGTTTTTGCTTACGGTGGCAAAGGACACCCAAAGCGTGTACAGTTTGCAGGTGAACGGGGTGGCACAATCACGATTGAGACGCAGATTCAAACCGTCAAGCTTTGGCAACTTATTACTGGTGGTGAAGTAAGCAAGACCGCAAAATTTATCGCAAGAGTAGAAACTGTTGTGGATGATGCAGGAACTGAAATTACACTAACTGATACTCCTGTTGCTGGCAGTGTTGTTGTTTATACAAGTGATGACGATTGCGGAACAGAACTTGCATGTACAGTTGCTGATAAGACTATTACACTTACAACCGCTTTAACGGGTGGAGAAAAGGTAATCGTTTATTATATGAAAGAAGTAACTGATGGTGTACAGCGAATCAATATCAAATCCACAAGCTTCCCTAAGAATTTTATTGTATATGGCGATACTGTGATGAAGACAGAGGATGACGAAGTTCTTCCATACCGTATTATCGCTGCAAAGTGTGCACCACAATCTAACATGTCATTAAGTTTCTCTAACAATGGTGACCCAGGCAGTCTGAGCATTACTTGTGACCTGATGGCGGATCAGGATGACAATATCCTTGACTTAATTCTTATTGAGGAGTAATAAATCTATGGAGAGCAGTTTTATTATTCCTCTCCTGTCTTGAGGTGAAACATGATTAAAGAATGCAAAATATTAACTTACAATAAATTTCTCAATATTATTGTATTTGACTATAATGGAAAACATATTCAAATGACATCACATTTAGATGACGAATATAAAACTGTTTTTGTCAAGTATCAAAATAATAGATACGAGCTTGTAAGCAAAAATGAATACGATAAATATATTTATAAAGAAACAAATAAGGACACGTCTGTAAAACCGAGGAAAAAAGAAAAGGATACAGACCTAAAAATCATACCTGATTGATTGTATTGTAGTTTATGTTAAAAATAAGTTATAGGGATAACATTCTACAGTATAATTTGTAAAATGTTATCCCTATTTTTTACGATAGAAGGCGATAATATTTCGAAGTTAAAGCTAGAGACATTGCAGGATGTTTTTAACTGTTATGGAAAGGATAATCTTATATGTTTAGATTTATTGAAACAGATTATATTTTACACCTCTAAAGGAGTGCAGTCTGTATTTGTATGTGAGTCAGAAAAAGAAGCAAGAAAGGGACAGCTTGTTTGCTGGTTTCTTAAATCTGAAACGCAATGGGTTTATCAAAAATGGAAAGAAAATAAACCAGTTTATAGTGAATAAAATAACAATTTCAAGTGGTAAAAATAAATGTTAAAAAGATATTATCAAACTCACGATGAAACAATCGAGGAACTAAAAAGAAAAAAGCGAATTGCTGAAATGAAATGTGAAGAACGTGCATTAAAATTAGAAATTTTAAAATTAAAAATTCCATTTCATGTGAAATTAAAATTCAATAAACTAATAGTATTACTATCTATTGTCGCAATTATATCATACACAATTGTGGCTATTTTATTGCAAAAATACACCTTAGTAGAATTGAGTCCTACTCTCACAACTTGTGTATATGGATTCTTTGGTACAGAATTATTAGGACTTGCAGGAATTAAAATTTTTGATACTAAATATCAGCAAATTGAAGGTAATGTAACAGAAAATATTATTGAAACTGACCCTGATGCGGTTGGATAGGAGGAAGTATTATGAGCATTTTGGATGGTATTAGAAACTTCTTAGAATTAGTAAATGAAAATTGGACAACTATTATTGTAATCATAGGACTTGTGATTGCTATTACTAAAAAGAGTATTGTTTATTTTAATAAATCCGATGAGGAAAAGATCGCTATCGCAAAAAAACAGATTCAGGAAACAATGCTAAAACTAATCACTGATGCTGAAGAAAATTATGACGAATGGAATCAGGCTGGATCTATTAAAAGAGCACAAGTTATTAATGAATTATTTGCAAATTATCCTATTTTGTCAAAAGTTGCTAATCAAGAGGATTTAATTAAATGGATTGACGAGGTAATTGACGAATCTCTTATTACATTAAGAGAAATTGTTGAAAACAACAAACAGTAAGGATGTGGTTAAATGTCTTTAGATAAGTTACTAAAAATTGCAGAAAATGAAATTGGTTATCTTGAAAAGAAATCTAATTCACAGTTGGATAATAAAACCGCCAATGCCGGATCTAATAACTGGACTAAATATGGACAAGATCTTATTAAAGAAATCGGATCACCATATGCAAACGGAGTTGCTTGGTGTGATGTGTTCGTAGACTGGTGTTTCCTGAAAACATTCGGTAAAGAAAGAGCAAAAGAGCTACTCGGTGGATGGTCTGCATATACACCTACCTCTGCTCAATATTTTAAAAATATGAATCAATGGCACACCACCAATCCTATAATTGGAGATATTATTTTCTTTAAAAATGCCACAAGAATTTGTCATACTGGATTAATTTACAAAGTTGATTCTACGAAGGTATATACAATAGAAGGCAACACCTCTGGTGCAAATGGATTAATTGCAAATGGCGGTGGTGTATGCAAAAAGTCCTATCTATTATCTTATAAGAATATTGCTGGATATGGAAGACCTAAATATGATGCTAATTCTATACATAATGAAGTAACAACAAAAACGACAACGGTTATAGATGTTTCAAGTTATCAAGGAAATATTGATTGGAAAAAAGTAAAACAGGCTGGTATCAATTATGTAATCTTGAGGGGTATAATTAAAAACGGTACTTTGGATTCCACTTTTGAAAAGAATTATTCTAGTGCAATTCAAAATGGTATTAAGATTCTTGGTGTATATCAATTTTCATATGCACTCAACGAAGATACAGCAAAGAATGATGCTATTAACATGATCAACAAATTAAATGGCAAAAAGATAAATATTTGGCTTGATTTAGAATGGGCAGAACAACGAAAACTTGGTAAAAACAAGGTCACTTCTATTGCTAAAACATATGTTAATACTTGTAAAGAATTGGGTTATCAATGTCATATATATTCTAATCTAGATTGGTACAAAAATGTATATAATGCAGTAGAGTTAAAAAATATGGGGTGCAAATTTTGGATTGCAAGATATCCATTACAGGATAATGGCACTATAAAAGAACATTTGAAACCTAATATTGGCGAATGTATTTGGCAGTATTCTTCTAAGGGGTTTGTAGACGGTATATTAGGTAATGTTGATTTGAATATCGTATATGAAAATATTGAATCCCCCGTCGCTCTTCCATTATTAAATAACGTTGCTGAAACACCGGTAGAATTTCTTGGAAAAATAAATACCAAATCAGGGAATCTTAATATTCGTTCTACTCCAAATTCTTCGTCAGTTAAAATAGGTTCTTATAAAAAAGGCGAATTAGTTCAACTAATTGCAAGGACTTCTGATAATTGGTATAGAACAGATAAGGGATATATCTTTGGAGAATATGTCATTGTTGCTAAAGGGAAAGTTGTTAATTGCACAAAATTGAATATGCGTAATACACCAAATGTTGAAAGCAATAATGTTGTTTGCATTCTACTAGTTAATGATACTGTACAAATTATTGGTCGTGTCGCTAACGGATGGTATCAGGTAAAAACAAAAGATAATCTTGTTGGATATGTATCTAATAAGTACATTACAATTTTATAAAGAAAGGCAATTATATGAATGGACGCAATAAAGGAATTACTTAACATTAACTTCTCGTATGTTCTTATTTCGGTTTTTGTTATTCTAATCGGTATAAAAGCTTTTGTTTCTATATTTGAGTGGGTTATTGATAAAATGGGGTTAGAAACAAAATGGATGAGACAAAAAAGAGAAGAACATGAATTATTGATTCAAACATCACAAAATCTCGCTTCATTACAAGAAAAACACGAAAAAGACATAGAAAGTTCTGATCGCCGTGACGAAGAGATTGCTTCTGATATAAAGAAACTGACGCAAATGTTTGTAGATAAGGAAATCGACGACATGCGCTGGGAAATCAATAATTTTGCCACCAAAGTTTCCGAAGGAAAACCGTGTAATAAGGACAGCTTTAAACACTGTATCCACATGTATGAAAAATATGAGAGAATTTTAGAGGATAATGGACTTGAGAATGGCGAAGTGGAAATATCTATGGAACTAATTAATGAAGCATATAAGGAAAAATTAAAAGAAGGATTTTAGTTTTAAAAGAGCGATTTCATTGTGAAGTCGCTCTTTTTATTTGGAGAAGTATCTATATGAATACCAATAAATTGATATAGGTATTTCACATACCAAAATGTCAGAGGTTATTGAACTGGCATTATTATAGAACAAATTTAGATGGGTCGCTCCCAGATAAAAGTGGTGGTCAAATCTCCTACCACCACTCTGTTCTATTTTCAAGAAAATTTAGGAGATGAATGTAGAAATAGTAATTGGAACTGAAAATATTTTTAATGCAAAGGAGATTTATAGTATGAAAGAGAATTGTAAAAATGAAGTATTGGAACTCGTAGACGAAGTTGAGATCCTTGGTCACAAAATTAAAATGTATGGAAGTATCGACTTTCCATGGTTTATGGCAAAAGATGTTGCTGAATGGATTGATTATTCAAAAGGAAGCAATGGAAAATATCAAATCACAAATATGGTAAAGAAAATTGACGATTATGAAAAGGGACTTAAAAGTTTTAAGACCCTTGGTGGCATTCAGGAAACTTGGGCATTAACTGAGGATGGTATGTATGAGTGTTGTATGAGATCGACAAAACCTGTTGCAAAAGATATTAAGAGAGAAATCAAGAAATATCTTAAATCAATTCGTTTAACTGGTGCGGCTATTGACGATGAAAGAAAAACCGTTGATTATTACTTCTCTTCTTTTTCAGATGATTTGAAAACAAAAATATTTAATGAAATGTATAAGAAGAATCAGGAACTGGAAGAAATGTATAACGACTTATTGAGCACAGAAGGATTATATCATATGAATATGGTAGCTAAGGAATTAAAGATAGGCAGGAATACAATGCTTTCTTATCTCAGAGGAAAAGGAATTATGTTTTATCAGGATAATTCCAATGTTCCTTATCAGAGATTCATGAATCAAAAATTATTTGCCGTTATAGAAACAACTTGCGCTGATGGAAAATACAGACCCGTTACATATGCAACGAAGAAAGGACTTGATTATATCCGTAAGTTACTTAGAAAAGATGGATATTATGATTTAGCAACCGAATAAGACAAACTACTACTCCGCTGTCTATCACTTATAGATGGTGGAGTTTCTATGTAAAGAGGTGAATAATATAAGCAAGAATATAGGTAAGGTTTTTGAACAAAATTGGAAGAAATCTATTCCTAACAGTATATTTTACTACCGCCCTCCCGATTCAGCTCAGAGCTTTGGAAGAAATCAAAATCTTAGATTCAGTGCAAAATCTCCATGTGATTGCTTTATGTTCACTGGGGATTTTTTATATACATTGGAATTAAAATCGGCAGGAACAAAATCAATGTCTTTTGAAAGAGAAAAATCTGATAAAGGCATAATTCATAAGCACCAAATTGACAATTTACAAAAATTCTCTACATACAAAAATGTTGTCAGCGGCTTCATTTTTGATTTTAGAATATCGGAGAAAACTTATTTTTGCACAATAGGTAATTTTATTTCTATGATAAGTAATTTAGGTAAAAAATCATTTAATGAAAAAGATTTGTATGAATGGTGTAATCCAATTGAAATTAAGAAGAAGAAATTAAAAGTAAATTACCGATATGATATAAATGATTTTATTAAGAATACTGGAGGTGAATAATGTATTCTTATGAAATAGATCAAACAATAAAATCTCATAATTATAATATTGATTCAGAATTATATATAAATATTTGTAATACAAGTTCACAAATATCACAAGTAAAATATGATCCATACGATAATAAATACGAAATTTGCACTAAAGATAATTTTTATTGGAAAATAAACGTTGACAGAAAGGGAAATAAATTATGATCAAAAATTACATTAGAACAAAGAAAGCAGAATGGAAAATCAAGGCAACAATATATGGCGCTATCGCTACTATCATTGATAACCAAAAAGAGCTTTTATCAATGCTACAGAAATTATATATTGCTTTAGAGGATGTTCCTGCGGAAGAATTGCAGAAAGAATTTATCGCTAAACTTACAGAAATTATTCACAATGATAACAAAGATAAAACTGAATAGAATGTCTCTTTCATCGGGATTGGAGGAATATAAATGATTGATGAAAATTTATATAGAACTGTTCCATGGAATCCAAACGAGGGTGAAGATGGAGAATCTGCAAAGAAAGCAATACTTGAAATTTTAAAATCTCAAAAAGTATCGCTTTCAAAAACAAGATGCTTATTTAATTCCATATTAAAGGAAATTGAAGATAATAACCCAATTATTCTTTAATAGGTTCTGTTGGATCTATATTATAACACTCTTCTACCCAATCAATGCCTTTAGCAGTTATTGTAACCGTCCACTTATCATGTGGAACTATATCATAATGAATATAATCTTTTTCTTTAAGATAAGTTGCCGACTTTTGAATCATTTGCATATCTATTTCTTTATTTACAAGAGTTTTGGCATTTATAGTTGCTTGAAGATTATAATTTGAATTTAGATAGATATTTTCTAATAGCATAAGTGAAGTTGTTCTAATTGGGTATTTTCTGTTCATTTGTATAATTACCTCCGTTTCTTAATGGAAAAATTATATCATTGTAAGTATTAAAAGTAAATAGAATTATCTTTACTCTCTCACTGTCCTGTGAGGGAGTTTTTGTGTAAAGGATATATATGGCTACTGTAATAAAAACACCTAATGATTTCAAAATGATAAATGTTGCTTGTGGTAAAGCTGTTGAAAATGCCTGTAATAGACTTTTAGGAAGTCTCCAACAGATTATTGACGAAGAATTTTATGATGTATTTGATCCTGAATACTATCATAGAACATACCAATTTTGGAAATCAGCAATAGCAAAAATGCTTACTCAAACTTGTGGACAGGTTTTTATGGACAAGTCTGCAATGAACTATAATAACTTTTGGACTGGTGAGAAGCAAATTTATGCTGCGTCTATCGGCTCCCACGGTGGATTGGTTACAGATGAAACAAAAGAACATAGATTTTGGGAGACATTTATTGAGTTTTGTAAACTTAATGTGATTGATATATTAAAGGAAGAGCTACGAAAACAAGGGCTAAACGTTAAATGAAATTAAATATTTGTAACTACTACCGCCCTTTTGTTGGCGGTTATTTTTATGCTTAAAATTGAGGGAGGTATTTTATGAATGAATTTTTGGTGTTGCTTCAAGCTAAATTAGATGAAGCGAAATCAAAAGAAAATATTGATTCTGATATTATTAATAAACTACAGGGCAATTTGAAAGAGTTAGAAATTGCAGCCAAACTTGATCCAAATGCAGCTCAGAAATTAGCTAATGATATTGGAAAATTAATCAATCAGAAAATTACTATTTCTAATATTAATATAAACACTGGTCAGGCTGTCAAGAATGCACATCAGAGTGGTAAACAAATCGGTAATGCCCTTAATGAAAGTGTATCATCAAGTATTGGCAGTATCAAAAAAAATATAGCTGATACTCTCAAAGGAATTTCTAGTCTTAATGCAAATGACATCATCAAAAATCTAAACTTAAATAGAGCCTCTGTAGGGAATGATGTTGTTGGTCAGGTCAGGCTATTAGTATCAGAAGTTAATAATCTTGGTCGCGAAGCAGCTAAAACTAATAGTGATAGTGCATGGGAACAACTCATATCAAAATGTACTGAATTAGGAAAGGTACTGGACACTTTTGGTAAAACAAGAAGTTTTTCAGGTATAGAAGAAGTCAAAAAATTTGCAGATTATTTTAACGGAAAGACAATATCTGTTGGATATAAATCTTCTGGCTTGTCTGGGACAGACCTAAGCACCGGAAAGTTAAATAAGGAACTAAAAGACTTAGGAGTTCAATTCTCTGCTACAAAGCAAGAAGCCATTTCATTGGATACTGTTTGGGAAGAAATGTGTAATACTACTGGCAGAATGGATCTGCTTAATATTACTACGGCACAAGACCAATTGCAGACTATTATAAGCGAATTACAAAAAGCACAATCTATCCTAAACGGAGAACAGGGGTTAGTTCCTCATCCAAATGCTCATGGCGATGTAACAAAATATCTGACTGATGTTGAACGCGCAAGGGATACCGTTATTAATTTGCAAAATGAAATGACAACCCTTATGCAGAAAGAATCACAGGAGTCAACTACTTTTGCTGATCAGGTTGTTAAGAATGAAAACCGAAAGCAGCAAGCCATTCAGCAAACAGCTAATGTCCAAAGACAATTAAAAGAAAACGGAAATATTATACAACAAACTGATTTTACAACTTCTTTTAATACTAAGGACGAAGCAGAAACATATTTTAATACTCTTTCAAAGATTGTACATGTTCAAGAAAAGCTTGGCGAAAATAAAAACTTAAATTCTTTTATTGTTGAAGTAAAGAATGCAGAAGGTGCGGTTGAAAAATTAACATATAAATATAATGAATTAACTAGTGCTTTTGAATATTCTGGTGGTTCAATAAATAATAATGGTGTACAAAAACAAATAGATGCCATAAATATAAAAGCATCTCGTTTACAAGATATTTTTAAGAGTCTACAATCTAAATATTCTGATCTAAACGCTTCAAATCCAATAAAAGAACAGACTCATATAACTGAATTAGAAAATCAGTATAAAAAAGTTGAACAGGCTATTGAAGCTGTAAAGGCATCTGACAGCGCAACTTTCTCATCTATGGTATCTAATGCAGAAAGTGAAATAAAGACTTTGCAAAGAATGGGCGAAGAATTTAAACGAGCAGAAACTATATCTATGCGCATGAATGGTTCTGATATATCATCTGGACTTGCACAGGCACAGGAACGTTTTCAGAAATTAAAAGCAAATTCTGCTGGTTTTGAACAAATGACAGAAACTATACAGAAATTAAATGCTGCTATCGCTGTCGTTGGTGATAAATCATCTCTAAAAACATTTATAGATCAGTTAAAAGTTGCTGAGGCTCAATTAGATAGAGTTAAGGCTGAAACAAAATCTATGGCTCAAGTCAATAAAATTCAACTTTCAATGGGTGATGGGACATACGAATCCAAGGTTGACGCTTTAATTGCCAAGACACAGCAATGGACTGATGTGAATGGTAATGCGAGAATTAGCACAAACGAGCTGTCAAAAGCATTTGACCAATTAACTACTGCTTCTAATAATTACGCAAATAGTCCTACAGAAGCGCATCAAAAGGCTCTCATTGCTTCTGAAAAAGAATTAGATAAACAGATTAAAACTGTCACAAACTCTGTTAGATCCATGAATACAGAATTAGCAAAAGATTCTAAAGTTTCCTCTTTACATAACCAACTTGCCGATTTTATGAGTAAAAACAGTAAAACTGTAAAATACTTCGGCAACGATTTAAGAGATATTTTTAATCATACAGAACAAGGCGCGAAATTAACCAATCAGGAATTAACAGTATTAAAGCAGAGATTTATTGATATTCAGAATACTGCACGTGACACTGGTAAATTAGGTAAGACATGGTTTCAGACATTACGAGAAGGAATGAGTTCCTTTAGTTACTGGACAAGTTCTACTTTTTTGGTAATGAAAGCCATCCAGTCTGTTAAGGGTGGACTTGGTACTGTTAAAGCACTGGATACTGCTTTAGTGGATCTGAAAAAGACTACCACTATGACCAATAGTGAATTGGAACAGTTTTACTATGATTCTAATAAAGTAGCTAAACAGATGGGCGTTACTACTGAGGAAATTCTGAAGCAAGCCGCTGCCTGGAGCCGTTTGGGGTACTCAAGTGCAGAGCAAGCTACAAAAATGGCACAATTAAGTTCTCAATTTGCCAGCATATCTCCTGGTATGTCTACTGACGAAGCACAAGAAGGATTAGTCAGTATAATTAAAGCCTGGGGACTAGATGTTGACGAAGTAGAACGCGAAGTAATGGACAATATTAATCATCTAGGCAACCGCTTTGCAGAATCGAACATAGATTTAGTTAATGGTATGAAAAGATCTGCGGCAGCACTTGCAGCTACAGGAACTACATATCAGGACGCATTTGCACTTTTTACAGGTGCGCAAGAGGTCGTTCAAAATGCTGAAGTTACAGGACGTGCGCTCAGAAGTATTTCGATGCGTATGCACGGCTATTCGGAAAGCTCAGAAGATGGATTAATGGAGGTAGATGAAGAACTTAAAAACATCACTGGTGATCTGATTGACCTCACTAAAACAGCAGAACACTCTCAAGGTGTTTCTATTTTCAAAGAAGGATCTTCTACAGAATTCAAGTCCTTGGTAGAATATTTCGGAGAAATAAATAAAATCTGGGATGAAATGTCTCAAGTTCAGCAGAATGCCTTCCTTGACAAAGCATTTGGTAAAAACCAAGCCCAAGCAGGCGCGGCAATTATCCAGAACTACACCGCTATCACTGAAGCAATAGAAGTTATGGAAGATGCTGCTGGAAGTTCGGATAGGGAAATGTCCATCATTATGGACTCGCTCGACTACAAGCTAAACCGCCTATCTGAAACAGGTACATCAGTAGCCCAAAACCTCTTCAAAAGAGATGACATGAAAACAGTCGTTGACGGATTAACATCAGTTATGAACGTCATTGACACATTAACCTCCAAACTTGGATTGTTTGGATCTATCGGACTCGGAGCAGGATTATTTGCTGGAGTCAAGAACATTGGTAAAAACATGCGAGTGCATGGATTTCAAATCATCTGTTTTATGTTTTGAATATGCCCTTCATGCCTAAGTTATCCATGAATAAAACATGAATTTCAAAGGTAGGAATGTGTGAACTTAGTCAACTCACAATGTTCTATAAAATGAATCGTAATTGAGGATTGCTATCCTCAGTGCTGGGAAGCTTTTTTATAGTGAATACACAGTACAGTGTAGCTACAACGTAACTGGAAACGGTAGGCGTGAATGCATTCTGAAAAAGATGTCAGTAATGGCAAGAAAATACACTGTTGGTTACGGGTGAAAGCCCTAAGTAACAATGCCTTTTGGAGAAGGCAAGACCACCGATCAGCAACGGAATCCCTAAATCTGATTATTCAGATATGGAACTGTCCAGAGAGCATAAACGATTCTGAGCCGAAAGACTTGTAACAGGTGCTCCAAACCAAGAAGGAAAACTTGCCGAGGATTTATCCTCTACACAGAAATGTGTACGTGACTGGGTATAAACCAAAAGAGTGATGCTGCTCTTCTATTTCTTAATAGCAACTATATTTTATATAGAAGAAATTGGATAATGCAAGGATTTCTCCTAGCCGTAGGGAAGAAACGGAGAAATATAATCATAATAATAAAGAATCCTCATGTATTGTGGTAGACATGAGGATTCTTGTCACTACTTCCACTCTCCTACTCCTTGAAATGACAAAATTACTGTTGATTTTCTGTGTTATGATTTTCAAAGAATGAACATGAAAATTCAAATCCTTTGAAAAATCCAAAACTTATCTTAAAATCTTTTGCGTCTTTTTTCAAGACAGATTTTACCATAAGAAAAATAATAATTAGTGCTGTCACACTAAGTATAAATGTCATTCTCTCCATTTTTCACCTCTCTTCCTGTACTAATTTGTAAGAAAGGAGTATGAATTTAGGAGAAGCCCAGATGTGTAAATACACTAGAATATCACTTGTCCTTTCTGGTACAATTGTACCATTTAGTAGGAATCGTGCGAAAAGCACTCCCACAGACATTATTGTCAAGTATATAGCCCTAGTGGCGATTATATTGTGGTATTATAATCACATATATATTTAATTGGTATTATATCATATTTTGTCACATATTGACACACGAAAATTCGTAATTATTTTCTTAATAATTCATCAAAACATTTACAAAACCCATCCATTGTGCTACTCTGAAAATATGAATATTTTGTATTTTGGGAGGAATCGGAATGGATTATACATGTAGAACGAAAACATTACAGGCTTTAGTAAAAGCTATGGATAAAGGAACAATTCTTTTATCCCATAAATTACAGCGTCCAGAAGGACAATGGAACCGCAGACAGAAAACTGATTTGATTGATTCTCTTTTGCGTAAGTACCCTATTAATCCTACTTACGCGATTAAAGAAGTGGGAATATCTTCTGTTATTGACGGTGTACAGCGTTTAAGCTGTGTTCGTGATTTTATATCAGATAAATTTGCATTGTCTAAAGATATGGAGTCTGTAATAGTCAATGATGAAGAAAAATGTCTAGCTGGGCTAAAATTTAGCAAATTAGATGATGACACCAAAGATGCAATACTTAATTCGGAATTACAGGTATATGAACTTACTGATTGTACTGAAAAAGATGTTCGTGAGATGTTCCGCAGGCAGAATGCCGGAAAACCTCTGAATGGAAAACAACTCCGAGTTATACATGAATCTGATGAATTTAGCGAAACTGTGTACTCTCTCGCCATACATCCTTTTATGAATAAACTTATGACAAAAGCACAGCGTAAAAATGGTACTGACAGAGATTTGATCATCCAAACGCTTATGCTAATTGAAACTAATCAGGAACATGAATTTGTATCCTTTAGGACTAAGGATATGGATGTGTTTGTATCTAATTACTCTGATTCGATTTCTCAGGAGAAAATTGACACGCTGAAAACAGCAATGGATAAGTTTGATGAATCATTTGAAAAAATAAAAGTTCCTGTGACTTCCATACCAATGATTCTTTATAGTGGATATAGAATTTTAAAAGATAACAAATCTTTTGATAAATTAGTTGATACAATTAATGATTTTTTGAATGGATATGAAAATAATGAAGATTACAAGCAGTTTGTTCAGTCAGGTACAAGCGGAGCTGAGAATGTAAGGGGCAGATTTGATTGGTGGAGGGATAAGATTAAAACATTGTAATTATTGTACTTAGTCAGGAGGTTTTATATACTTCCTGACTTTTTATGGTCGAAATTTATATATTCCTATAGATTTTTGTAAAAATATGGTATATAATATTATCTATTATATGTATTTAAGGGAGACATATATTATGAATAATATTTATGAGCCAGATACAAAGTTTAATAAAATTTTTATGTTTATAGGTAATACAATAACAGTAGCGACTGGTTGTATTGGGTTTATATCATGGATTATTACTCAAATAACTAAAAATATTCCTCAAGTGCCTACTTGGTTATCTTATACTTTTAAGTATTTATTTCATTTTTGTGTTGTTATATTCGTACTTGGAATTATATTTGTATTATTACGAATTATTTATGTTGGAATAAAATCAAAATCTGAATCGTTATATATCCAACGTAAAACAACAGAATTTTTACACAGACAATTGATTCATAAAATTCGAAATAACATTGTTGAATTAGAACCTTTAACATTAAAATTACAAAAATTTTCAAGAGAAAACAATTCGGATGCAATTTCTGAATGTTATAATAAAGAATTAGAAATCTTGTCAAAAAATTTAAAAGGATATGTTAATTCTTTAGCCCAATATTTAACAGATTACAGAGGTTCAATTATTTCTATTTGTATAAAAGTTTTCAAGAAAAGAGATAGAAATAGAGAAGAATTTCAAACAGAAGAAATTATTACACTTGCCAGATCTTCAAATACTGAAAAAGAACGAAGTAACAACAAAATTTCTTATGTTGGTCAAAATACTGATTTTACTAATCTATGTAAAGGACAAACAATTTTCTTTGGGTCTTCAAACTTACATAAAATAAATGAGTCTGGACAATATATTAATGACTCAGAAAATTGGGAAAACAATAAATATACAAGCACATTAGTTACTCCTATCAGATATAATAATAATAGTAGTAATAATGGGAACAACTGCATAAAATCTGATATAATAGGATTTTTATGCATTGATAGTAAAGATGAAATACTAGAATGGGAAAATTCTGATTCCTTTGAACTTCAAATATTAGCTGCATTTTCCGATATTCTTTATGTATATATTAAAGAATTTTATAATTGTTTTGAAAATAATGGTATTGTTTTAGAATAAGGGAGGTGTATTATGTTTAAATTCTTAAGTATGGATTGGATTGATTATTTATTTAATCATTTGTCTTTAAAATTATATGAAAAAAATCAAGAGAAGCATAGAAAATTGAGGGATGCCGAAAAAAATAAAATTATAAGAAATAATAGAATTATTGTAAAGGTTAATAATAGCATAATATATGATAGTAAAAAGGAAAAAAGAATGTCAGACGATCTATATTATGCACTCCTCTCTTACGGATTAATGGAAACAGTTAATTTGCAAAAAGGAAAAAAGAATCCTTTAATTAACTATAATATTTTACCATCAATCAGCACTATGCCAATATCAATTAAATTACAAGAAGAATCTGTTTAAAGTATATCAAAAAGAGCAAGAGAACTAATCTCCTGCTCTTTTTATTTTTTATTAATATACATATTCAAAAGAGTCAGACACACTTTTTCCTTCAGAATCATAAGCCGTAATTGTTATAATGTAAGTTCCTTTTATATAAAAATTTGCTACGAAATACCACTCATATTTTCCACCATGCATATCCATAGGATATACCACATTTTCATCTGATATAGCTGAAATTGTAACACAATCAGCAGGAAATGAAGTTTTTGCACTTACTAATATATTAACGCCATTTTGAGAAGTCTGAGATGTGTTAGGATTATAAGAAGCTGTTACTAAAATATCATCTGAATCCGCAGAATTTTTAACTCCATTAAAAACTTCATAACTTTCTTCTAATGCAAAATTAGTCCATTCACACTCATGTTCACTTAAGTTTATATCTATATCATAATTGTCACCTTTTTCATCAATATATCGAATTAATATATCATTGTAGAAATATAATCTATGTTCTCCTTTATTATCACACATAAGTGCAAAAGTTAATTTTCCATTTTCGTCAAAATAATAAGTACGAGAACATCTTTCGTCTCTGAAATCTTTAGCAACTGAAATTAATCGAACATCATTTAAAATATACCAATAACTAACTCCTGGAAATATTGAAGAATTTATAGGTTTACTCTCTTTATTATTTATAATTTCTTTTTGAAGTATTTCTTCATTACTGAAAATAATTTGCATAGCCTGTCCAAAATTAAATTGATTTGCTATTTCAGTTTCTGTTGTTTTAGATTCTGAAGATATTTTTGTTTCTGGAGATTCATTTTTATTTATATTAATATCTCCACTAATATTACCATTGATAGTAATATTGTCATTTCCAATTGCTTGAATATTGTCTTGACTATTGTTATTATCTTCCAGCGTGTTAATACTTTCTTTAGTATTATTCTTTGTTATAGTTATAATAAAAGCTAAAATAGTACATATTCCGGCAATGATACCAATCCATATATAAATCTTTTCATACCAAGGTTTATTATCTTTCATAATATATGTCCTCCTGTGTATACTATAAATTAATTATATTACACATTGCAAATTATTTCATTAAAAATAACTATGATTTATCAATAATTTTAGATACTACGCTTTTGAATATGTTTGAAATAGAGAAATAGCACCGTATTTCTACGATGCCATCTCTTAGGTATTACTGTTTTTACTCTTAATTAGTCTACATCTTGCGCGCTATAATTCTCACTCTCATAGAATCTACATGATCCTTTAATCTCAAAGTCTTCATATTTGAAAGAGACTTCGATAGTTTCAATAGGTCTTGCAAATGCTTCTCGTAAAAAATTTGATGCCAAAGAATAAAGCATTATAAATATTATAATTTCGCATGTCATAATACATTTTAATGTTTTAATATTTTTTAACTTCAGTTTCTTCTTTGAATCGCCTTTTTTACCTTTACTCATAGGCTATTATCTCCAATTATAAGTAAAGGTTAGGCAAGAATGAAATAAATGTATTTCTCTCAAGAGCATCCTCGCTTTCTCTCCTAAATATATTAGGGCGAAAAACAACAGTTACACCTCTCGGTCGACTTCGAGAATTTAATTATACTACTTTTAACCTTCTCTGAAAAGAGAGAAAATCCGTTCTGTATATAGAAGTATATTATATCAAAACATTAAAAATGCCCGTGGCTGAAGATGACCACGGACATTCCACTACTCTCCTATTCTCCTGATTAATCAAACAAATGGCTTAAGATGATGGTACTATCTTTCAGATATAATCGTTACTTTATCTGGTATACTTATAGACGTGTGCTTAGCCTTGTTTTCATATACCTTATATATGATATACATACTTGCGAACCACGGTACTTGTTCAATAAGTGCCATAATGATGTTAAGGATTTCTGTCATTACCTTCCTCCCTTCTGTAAGATTAACTTCTCGGAATCGTCAGCCCTTATTTCATGGGGCTTTCAGAACCTATTTTT
>CAJUHL010000033.1 GCA_910586425.1 uncultured Bacilli bacterium | reverse complement strand
ACTCTTTTTTAGAGCTCGGTTTCCCTTTACATACACTAGAATTTAGAGAACCATATCTAATGACTATGTTTATTTTATTGTAACTAAGTAAACTTGAATTTTCTTCTTGTTTTCAAGTTTTTGAAACTTTATAATATTCTATTCGTATTAGGAATATCACAATGGGTTTCAGTAATATATCAAGTGATTGCTACTACATATGGCTATTACTTTTTATATTAATCTCCATTTTTTGGTAAATTGATCTCTTTGTATCTTCCCTTCTTCTTCCAATTCTCTTAAAATGGCAACTATCCAATATTGCTGATTAGAGGATGTACAATTCTTTTTTTCGCCCCAATCCATACCACACTCACGAAAAATTTGTGCTTGAGTCATTCCCATATTCTTTTTTTGACATCTTTCATTTGATTTCATATATTCATACACAACATTTTTAAATTCTTTTCTTAGTATATTGCCTTTAATTTGAAAATCCATCTTTTTCCCTCTATTCCTCGTATAATATATTTGGTTGTAATTTTAATAACTAACATTGATTAACAACCATCAAATAATCAATGAAGTTTAATAACTGATTTGATATAATATATTTGATAACACTGTAGACTATTATCTTACCTCCTAACAGTTCAAGACTGGTTAAGAAAGGAAATAGCTACAGTTTTTAATTCTATATGGTTATGAGTAGGTTACAACACATTAGTGATTGGTACATCAGCAACGAGGTAACATGAATTGAAAATTGTAGGTAGCACCAGTGTTAATCAAGAAAGGACAAGATATTATGATTTATGTAGGTATAGACGTGGCCTCACAAAAACACGACTGCTTTTTAATGAGAGATACTGGTGAAGTATTCTCTATGCATATCCAACTCCTAAAAAACTAGCTAGAGCTCATATCTCAAGTTTAAATAAGCTTCTTCATCATAGAAGTAAAACATCAGCACTTGAGATGATTGAGTTGGCAAAGAATTCTATAGGACAATCTGAAGATTACTTAGGCTTTGAATTACAACATACCATTGATACGATTCGTTTCTATCAATCTCAAATTGATATTTATAATAAGCAAATAGAATTAAAACTGTTGGAAACTGGGTATGGTAAAATTATTACTTCTATCCCTGGTATTGGTACCATCACAGGAGCCATGATTCTTTCTGAAATCGGTGATATAAATAATTTTACTTCACCTAATCAACTCTTAGCTTATGCTGGCTTAGATCCCAGTGTATATGAATCAGGTAATTTTGAAGCTTCTCATAACAAACCTTCTAAACGTGGGTCTAAATACTTGAGATGGGCTATTCATCAAGCTTCATCAGGCATTTGGATATGGGATAAGACTTTTAATGAGTATTATCTCAAGAAGATTTATGAAGGTAAACATCACTATGTAGCCATTGGTCATATTGACAAAAAATTGATTAGGGTTATGTTCTATCTTCTTAAAAACAAGATATCTTTTATTCCACAAAAATAACCATTTATTATTTTCAAAGATCAAGATTATATCATTTATTCTGAACATCTAAATTTTAGATGTCATAAACACGTTTAAAAACGTTGGGTGAAAGCCCCTTTTTCTATTGCCTTAAATAATTCTTATATATTTTTTTATTTTATACTTGATTTATTTATAGTAGGCTTTTTTTTATGTAGTACACTACTAATTTATTTTTGAATGCATCTAATACAATCATTAACTAATATCGTTTCTTTTGATAATAGTAATTTAATTATTTTCACTAACTATTATTTTCACTATAATATTTACTTTACTTTAAAAAGTTGTCTCGAATTCCTTACGTTACACCAATTTCATTAGTAAAATTATATTTTTTTCTTGATCATGAGTTTAGAAACTTCAAAAACATCAATTGCTACATAAAAAATTTTATTTAATATAGTGAACTATTATCTAGATTCTAATCAACCGCTTATTACATATCTAGTATACTATACAATTAGAAATAATTTGGATCTTTTGAATAAGTAGTATTGGAGTATTCACTTTTAAAATATCTAATTTTGGCATACTATTAATGACAACTGTTCAATCCACTACTCAAATCAATCTTATTTACAGAATATTTTTCAATTAATCGCTCAACATTTGTATCATATTTTGTAGAAAAAATAAAAATTTGTATGTTTCTTTTTGCCAAAATTTTAAGCAACAAATTTAAAGATTCTATATAATTAGACTCAACTTCATCAAATGGTTGATTAAGACTATCGATACAAAGGATTGGCATAAGTGGTAGATTTTTTCTATTTTCAAGAATATATTCAATAAATGCTATATATGTGCAAACCTGCCACAAAGCCATTCTAGCTAAACTACCAGGCAAAAAAAATTTTTTTGATACATCATTTACATATGATCCGCATATAGATAAACCATTTTCGTTGAAGACTATAGAAAAACCTTTTTTAGAAAAATCCTCATTGATAAAATTGTTATTTCCAAATTCAGCATAACAAGCAGAAATCATCTTATCAATCTTAATTTTATTTTTATTGTTCATTGACTGAGCTTTTAATTTCTTTAAATTTGATTGAAGGGTTTGATACTTTTCTTTTAAAGTATCTAAATATGCACAAGAAAAAGTTTTTTTCCTAAATAAATTAAACAGGTCTTCTAGAATTGAAATATCAACCATTTTATCCTTAAGATTTGTAACAGATAAATTTCTGTTAATTTGCTTAATTTTTTCATCTACATCTGCTTTCTCAGCAGCGAGTCTTTCTATGGTTTCGCTAAAATTTTTAGCCAACAGTATCTCATCTTGCTTAGAGTGTTCTAATAGTAAATTGTTTATATACTCTTCATATGGCAAATTTCCTTCTGTAAAAATATTGCCTAAATCCTCTATAATCCTTTTTATTTTTTCATGCCGTTTAATAATCATAGTTGATTGTACATTAATTTGGTTTTGTATTCTAATTTGTTCAGACAATTTATTTGAAATACTTAATAACTTAATCAAATCTTTTTTAATTGGTTCAGCAGAAGTTTTTCCAAAATCTTCTTTAAAAAGCAAAAATGTATTATAATTTTCTTCCATATCTGTTGTAAAATTAAGATTGTTCTTTTTAAATATAGTTTTAGTTCGTTCTATGGCATTATAATAATCATAATTTTTTTGCATTTCATCTTCTATTTTTGATTTTAATTTTTCTATTTCATTTTTCATTTGATTCTTCTCTAAAATAGTATCATAGTTTAACAAAAAATCAATCACATTTTTGATTCTAAATGTGTGTTTAGAAGTATGACTTCTAGTAAAGACATTTGAAATGTCACCAATACCTACTTCATCTATAAAATTTAAAAACGAAAATGCTCGATGTGTCAACTGTTCAGAATAAATGTCTCTATAATTTACTAATTCTTCATTGTCGTTTGTTGATAAATAACTCATAATTATTTCCTTATATGTATTCAAATCAACTTTTTCAAATTGATCTTCATCAGCATATTTTAAAAAAAGATTTGTGGTTTCTCTTTTTAGAAAAATGTAACCATCTGAAACCTTACACTTTGCAATTATTCCACAAACATTTTCTAGCCCTTCAACTTCACTCGCTAATAATGAATCACTTGATCCAGACATAAAATCAATAATCTTAAAAAGTATAGTTTTACCTTTTGCGTTAGGACCATAAATATAATTCACTTTACCAAATGTAAAAATGTCTAATTTAGCATTTGGATGTACTAATTCAATCATTTCAAATTTAAACATAGTTAATCACCATCCTAACAAAACTTTCCTCACTTAACTTAGAAATTTCATTAAGCATATTTATTTGTGAATTAGATAATTTATTGATTTCATATTCCATTGGAATCATTCTTAGTGAGTTATTATGAAATACAAAAATTCCACTATCCACTAATAACTTAAAAGCTTTAAAAAAATATGATAATTCTTTTTTAGATGAGATGTATTTAATATGGAGCTCATCTAAAAACAATTGTAAAATGTTATTATTTCTAACATTTATTTTAATATTATCAATAGTAAAAGCAGAAAAAATTAACATAAACATAGATTTAAAACAATACTTTTTTTGCAGTTCTACTAATAATGTAATGTTTTCCATAATAAATATAACTTCATTATTCATCTTTTACCTCCCATGAAATTTGTTTTTCTTCTTCAACCGAATCCGACGATAAATAAATGTAACACCCAATTCTACAAAATTGTGCATCACTCATTTTCGTTATTAAAACATCGTTTATTATAGTATTTGTAACTTCGTAAAACAACATTTCAGATGTTAATTCTGATTTAATTTTTAAGTACTTCTTTTTATTTTTATAATTATAAAAAGCTTTACTTTCTATACCCTCTATTTCTTCACTATAACACGAAGAAATATAAAAATCCTTAAAATCCTCGTATAAAACTTTGTTAATTAGATTATCTAATATTTCATCATCTTCTAAATTTGCGTATCTCATTTGAATGACTTCTCTCAGCCCCTCATCTATGGCAAAGTTTTTATTAATTCTACTTTTTCTTGCATTAAAATTATTTAAATTATACTTTTCTACCGCCTCATAATTCCATTCATTAAACTCTGGCCGTTTAATTACAACTGAATGTTCATAAGATGGTGCTAATGTATCATTTATTTTCTTTAAAACTCGTTCAGCTAGAAAATCCAATCTCCTTATAATTTGACTTTCTAAAACATTTTCATTACTAACGAAAGAATCACTATAATTTTTGCTTAATTGAGAATATATTTCTTCAGAGGGTAAAAGGCGTTTCCTAAAATTCTTTTTAATACTTTTTAGTCTATCTTCCAATATTTCAATTGAAAAACTACCACAATTTTGACAAGAAGAATAGGCTTTGTATAAATTAGAACGAATATTAGACTTTTCACCATTTATTATAATATTATCCTTTGCTTTTAAAATCATTTCGTCAATATCAACCAATTGCTCTTGAGAAAGTATTAGGCAATACGTTGCATTATTCCAATTTGAAACTCGCAACCAATTGTAAATTATATTTATTTTTTTATCTTCACTTATAATACCCGTCTTTGCTTGAATATATATCGAATGATCTAACAAACTATTGCACTCAATATCGTCTTCTCCTTCATAAATAAAATCATTGTAAACATTGAACGAAGAAATGATATAATGAAAATAAACTAATTTTTGGTATTCAAAGGCATGACTGGTTATTAATCCTGGATTTGACATTTTTTACAACACCTCTTTCTTATTATAATTAAATTATTTAGTTTGGCAAACTAAATAATCATAATTTTATATAATACTGTTAGAAATATTATTTATTATGGAAGACATCAATGTTTTTTTAAATTCTTGTTGTATACATTACCAATAAATATTCATTTAAAAGGATGCCTAATAACAATATATAAGGTTTATCTACTTTTATCTCATTTTTTTATTTTATGACTATTATCCTAGTTTTCAAAAGAAAATTATATTTGACTAAATCTAGATAAATCTCATCCATATAAAATTGCTGATTGCTAATTTAATCATTTTGATAATTTAAAGAATTAATTGTATTTTCTTTTATTTACTATTAATGATTTTTTCTAAATCATGTAGTTGATAAAAAAATCCTTCCAACATTTTCACAGGAATACTATTTCCGGCCATTCTTATGATTTTATCTCTTGGAAATAATTTACGATTTTTTCTTTGCATAGGATTATTATTTTGAATTTTGTCATAATCGAAATCTTCAAACCCCATAAATAATAAGCACTCCCGGGGAGTTAAATATCTAAACTTTCCTCTTCCTGCAATTTTTGTATCAATATAAATATTACCCGAGTTAGGGTGTCTATCTTGTTTAGTCGTTATAGTTCTTATGTACGGGTCTTTTGTTATGCGACCACTTGAATCAATAATTTTAGGGTTTTCATCCCAAATTTTTCTTCTAGAAGGTGTGTCATTAGGAGTACATTCTAATGCTTCAAGCCAAAGAATTGATTTTTTATCATTAGTAACTCTAATTAAATCTTTAATTGCAATACTTTTATAAAATTTTGATTTGTGGTATTGTTCAACAATGTATTCTTCATTATTACCCCAATTTTCAAAAAAATTGTTTACTTTTTTTTGAAGAAGTTCATTCTCACCAACATAAACACTTAACATTAGTAATCTTGGTCGATTTTGGGGGATGCCATAATTTCTAGCATTTACACGAACATACTTACTAATATACCCCAACTCTTTCAAGTCATCCATCCATAGGTTAAAATTATCTTTATGCCTTTTTGAAAGCAATGTTGGAACATTTTCCATAACGAGATACCTTGGTAATTTTTTATTACTTGATTTCATTTCAGTTAATATCCTGCCAACTTGCCAAAGTAAACTTGATCTACTTCCTGAATCTTTATCAATTCCTTTGTTATAGCCATGAAACGCTCCAACATTTGATAAATCTTGACATGGAAATGAATAAGTTAACAGATCGGTTTTCTTAGGCATTTTTTTTGAGGTAACTTCACTTATATCGACTAAATTATTTGTCCTTTTTATAGCTGTAAGTATTCTTTTTAAAACTTCTTCACTATAGCTATGTAAGGTTTTAGTTGTCATAGGATCTTTTCCATTATTACTTAGAGTATAGTTTTTTAATTTATCATAGACTTCTTCCTTAGTCATTTTTGCAACTTCATCAAGTATATTTGTTCCTTTGTGCATTGCATCATAGGCTATAAAAGCATGTATGTCCCATTCACAAGTAGCTTGTACATCAATTTTAATTCCAACATTCTCTAATGCGCGAGCTTGGCTACCAATACCGCTGAATAGTTCGACAATTTTTAATTTTTTCATATAACTATACCCCATTCTTCATATTAGAAAATGAGGCATATTACAATTTTAGTAAGTCTATACTAAAACGCCTGCATCTTCTAATTTTTGTCTAATTTTCCAAATATATTGTGCTTGTTTTGGTGATGGAATTTTACCAGAAGTTTCAATTTTTGAAGCTAATTTTAGTAAGTCTAGTTCCGTACTGGACAATAAGCGTCTTTCTAATCCTTGATTAATTAGATTTTCCCAATATTTACCACCAAGATTAACAATTTCTATTTCAATATTTATTTTCTTAGTTTCCTTTTTCTCTTTAGTTTCGCTTCGAGATTGAGATTCGATTAATTCCTTTTTAATTAAATCCTTTAAAAAAGCATCAGATAATTGGAAATTAATATTTTTATACTTTTCCCATGTTTCTTCTTTTTTAAAATGCTCCATTCCATTTCCGCTTAAACCTTGCACATAATTAAATGTTTCATGGGCTAATCGCCCAAGTTCAGCAATTAAAGAAGGATAAAGCTCTTGTTTTCTCCAAATTGTGTTATAATCTAAACAATATTCCTTTGGGATAGAATATATTAATTTAGAAATTGTATATGCTACTACACCTGGCTTTGTATAGGTCTCTGATATATACCAATCGGATTTATGAACAATTTTATCAGTTGTTTTAAATAAAAGGGTATAACAAATACAATTTTTGAAGAATTGATCATTAAAACTTTCAGGTGATTTTTGAAATTTATCATCTATTTTTTCAGCATAGAAAGACATGCATTTTTCTGGACCTTTACTAACTTGATCAGGTCTTAATAATTCAGCACATGTAAAATATTTTGATAATTCTTCTTTTTTAATAACTTGGTTTTTAGGAAATTTTTTAACAAAATTATCACGCTCACTTTTCTTAGTAAACTTGAATTGTTCTTGTTCATATTTCCCCCTAGATCGCTCATAATACCACATAGTATTATGTATAGATTCACCGTGAGCTGGTGCTTGAATTCTTTTGGCAAATGATTCAAATGTTCTATGAAATGGATGATTTGAAAATAAATCAGAATCTTTAACCTTATTTTGACTATTTGCATATTTTGATATATTTTGAATCATTGTGTCATAGTCGTCGTTTTTGACTACAGTTAACTTCATAGGAACAAAAATGTTATCTAAAGACATTTTGTCTTTTAGCACAGCTGAAGATAACGATGCGGTTGTTTGACCACCATTTATTATTTGCAAATCTTCCACGGCAATAATATTATGTCCATCGTTAGTTAAAGTTACTTCGGATGCAGTACATGCTATTCCGTTATTATATGTGAAAAACTTTGTAGGTTCATTTTTAATTGTAAGTCTTATTCCTTTATTAATTTTACCTCTATTACTTAGAAAAGCACGAACATTTCCCTCAAGTAATCTTGAGCCATGTTCATAATATATTTGATGCAAAAAACTTCCAGGTACTATTGCTAAATAAGCATCATAATCTAAATTGCCGCTCATTTCAGCTTTAATGCACGGTATACCATCTAAGTTATATTTATTTGTTTCAATAATAATAGGCTCTTTTTCTCTACCTGATTCATACAATTCGTATAATCTAGTTAATGACCATACATTAATTTCTACTTTTTTATCATTAAAATCTTCTGATGGTAAAGTTTTAATTTTTTCACTTAATCGTTTATTTGTTACAATAATCAATTTAACTTTATCAATAGATGTGTCTTCTTCTAAATTAACATAATTAATTTTCATTCTTTTTCCAATATCTCGCCCTGTGAAAAGCAAGCTATCTGTAACATCAAAATATTGACTTAATTTTTCATCATAGGCCTCTTGTAAAAAATTAAGCATTCTTTGTTTGTGCTGTTCGATTTGAGCCTTATTTATTACGCCATTTTTATCATCAATAAAATCATTTGTAATTAATACAATAGATCTATCTGATTCATCAAATGCATATGCATCAAATGACATTATCTTTTGATTTCTACATCTCTTTTGCATTTGAGCTATTTGAGGATCGACTAATTCTCCCATTGATGAAAGGCGGCCTAATATATCGTTCAAAAAATAGTCGTCTGGAGTTGTTCCTTCTATTTGGGCATTAATTCTAACATCATCTAAAAACTCTTGTTCAAATTCTTCATAGGTTTGATTCATATATTAATTCTCCTTATTCTTCTCAATAAGCGAAAGCAACACTTCGTATTGAACCTTTGTAATTCCTTTTTGTAAATCATCTGCTTTAATTCTTGGAAATTCATTATTAATTAAGTAAGACTCTTTTTTTATTAAATTAAATACATAGTTATCATAAATCTCATTATATGAGTATCCTACTTGTTTGAGTTTAGCAATAAATATATCCTTATCAATATCAAAAGATAAATCTCTTAAAATTTCTGATACTAGTTTATTTAATGATACTCCAGCAAAACTCGGACTCATTTTCTCGAAAGTATATACTACTAAGTGCCCTTCAAGCTCGCTATCTAATTGTTCTAAAGAGGTAATTGTTACTGTTTTTTTAAATGTATTAATTGATTTTATTTCATACCAATTAGATTTATAAGAGAAATCTTTATGAGTCGGCTCCGGACCACTCCAACTATTTAATCCATCAGTAGCACCATATGTAGGTATAGCAGTATTCTTTAGGAATAATAGTTCGCCTAATAATCCTAAAACTTCATTTTCTGTTAATACCTTATTATTTCCCGTAAACATCTTTTTCCATTGATTATATCTATTAATTATTTCTATATACCCTTCGTTTCCTTGATAACTTTCTGTTTCTGTGATCATATCCTCGCAAAAATGATAAAATAGAGTAAAATTATCTTCAGATAAAAATGAAAATAATATAGAATTATAATTTGATGTTTTTACTTGTTTAACCTCAATCAAATTAGTACCTAAAACTTTTGTAGGAGTAAAATCACCATTAAATCTAAGAGTCAAAAAACCTTTTTCATTCTTTCCTAAATATAATTCAAGAGGATGAATAACACTAACTCTAACATATCGAGAAGGGTATTCAATTTTTTCTAATTTTTCTTTTATATCATCGAATTTCATATGTTATACCTCCTCAGATTCATTTTCATGGTCTTTGTCAAAGTAATTAACTGTTTTATTAACTGTATACATAATTGTTTCAAATGAAGCACCTGTTTTTTGAGGAATACCAAGTGCATAACCTACAATATACTGATATTTTAAGGTTCCCAACTCTTTACGTAGCTTCATCATATCAGCAAGGTCTTCTCCCGTATCCTTATCAGAAACAAAATCTTCTTCATCTAATTCTTTTGGAAAAGATGGTCTAATAAAATAAATAATTAAAAGTGGATTCCTTCCTTCAATTAAGTAGTCTTGAGCTTTTGAATGAGTTAATGGAATTTGTGAATTATCAAGTCCATAGCTTGTATCGGCAGATCCGCCTAATCTTAATCTATTTTTACTCATTCTTATATTTCCATCTCTAACATCAAACTTTCTTCCTACAAGGGGAATATTAATATCAAGTTTGTCATATTTAAATCTATATGGATTGTCATCGCCATCTATTTTAGGTTGGCCTCCGATTACCAAAACATCAAATTTAGTTAAATCTGCTTTATTCTTTTTGATGAAAGTTAATATTTGTTTTTTATCAAAATAGGTATCACATTCACTTGGAATAATTAAAGATTCTATCAAATCCTTAACATATTCATAACTGATATTATTGAAATATGGATGTTGCTTAACATTAATATTTCTTTGAGTTTTATTAATTTTATCCAAAAATTTTAAAGTGTTTAATATATTTTTACCAACATTATCTAAATCTCTAGTAATATATGGAGTTTCAAATAAACTTCCATAGAATGATTTCCGTATAACTTTTCGTGATGTATTTCTCATTTTGTTAGCTGCAGTTATACCTAAATCAATTGAATCGTTCATAACACGAATACCAAAATCCTCAGGCTTTCTTTTTTCTTCGCCCATAGTTTTAATATCGTTTTTCAATGCTTCAGTGGATAAGTAAATATATTTATAATAACTATACGATGTTCTTGTGAGCCAAATCTTACAAAGATCAGCATATCCATCCCTATATCCAAACCATCTACCCATTTGCATTAAAACGTCAAATGTTGAAGTATTCCTATAGAAATAACTTGTCATTAAACCTTCTAGAGTAAGGCCTCTTGACAAAGCAAGGCCTCCAACGGCTATTACTCTTAATCCTTCTTTGGTTTCATCATAATTAAGTTTAGAAGAATTCTTTGCTGAGTTAACTACAACAATCTTTATTTTTGAAATTGAATCATATAGACATTCAAAAACTTTACTCCATGTACTTCCGCTTTCCTCTTCCAAATAAGCAAATTGCTTTTCATAAGTATTCTTTAATTCCTTTATTAACGGATTTGTCAAAGCCAAACTCATTGATAATTTATGCGTTTGTTTAACTGCTCTTTTAATCTCATCGAAATACTCTTGAACAATATCTCTTATAGTTGATTGAACTTTGGTAAAACGAGACATATTAATAAGCATAGAGCGATGAGTATTTTTATCAATATCTCTAATATCTCTAATAGCATTTGATAGAAGGAAAGTGCGGACAGATTCATATAAAGAATTAAATAATCTATTTCCATCCCATTCCTTTTTATGCTTCATAGGAAATAATTCTTCATCTGCATCATCAATGAATTGAATGTTATTATTTTGTTCAACAAAATATTTCTTTGCTCCACAATAATTAGTAGGTGACTTTAAAGCATAAATAAAATCTCTTGGAAATAAATCATCTTTTAGCATTTCATCTTCTTTATCATAACTAATAAAAACATTAGCAAATGGAGTAGCTGTAAAACCTACATAACTACTTCTAGTAAATAATGATAGAAGTTTTCTAATGTATATATTAATTTTAGTTGGATCATGTTCTGGCTTATTAGTATTAATTGATGCATTATCCGCCTCATCATCTATAACTAAAGCTGGATAATTAATCTTATTTTGTACAGCCGTGGTATTTATTGTTCTAAGAGATGAATAAACCTTTTTTAGTACTGAAACGTTCTTTTTTAAAACAAAAATCATTGGTTCTGATGAATAATTACTTAATTTATATGTAGTATTTTGATTGTCAGCTCCAACAAAATCTTTGCCTCTGCTTGTAAAAGCTTTAGGTGTTGGGTCTCCTCTTCCTACACCAACAGGAACACCATTAAAGCTGTCCCAACCAATAAACCCCTCTTCTACACGCTGTTGTGTTTGCTTTCTTAAACTTTCAATTGTTCCAGTTAAAATAAATATGACTTTATATCCCACATCAGCAGCCTTGGCAACTAGCCCTAAATAGTTTGATGTCTTCCCTGATTGAACATCACCAACTACCAATCCTCTTATTGAAAATGATGGTTCCTCATTAGGATTACCTAAATATGACATTAAGCTAAACAAAGTTTTTTGCTCTAACACTTTAATAATTTCTTTTGGAAAATGTTTATGGGTATCTAAATAATTTTTATATCTATCCCAGTGATACGTTTTAACATCACTTGAATCTAAAAAATCTTTATACCAATCATAATTGTGATTATAATCTCCAAGAATTACATCCCCTTCTTCTTGATAAATAGAATAAATAGACTTTATTTTATTAATAACATACTTCTCTTCACCATTCTTTAATACTACTTCCGGCATAAAATCAAACCTAGTTTTTGTTGCTTCTATTGATTCCTTTATAGATGCTTCTGATATGATAAAATTGGGATTTTTATATTCTTGAGCCGTTTTGAAAGAATCAAAATCATTTAGATACATTTTATAAATAATATTTCTATCTTGCATTATCGATTCTCTCCTTTACTGAACCAAATATTTCTTCATTATTAAATGGTTCATATGTTTTTAAGATTTCAAAGATTTTATCATTTGAAAGTTGAAGTAATTTTTTCAAATAATTAAACTGATTAATTCCTTCTAATATAATTGATTCAAGTCCATTATCAGTTATCTTTTGTTCTAATGCTCTATTACACATTGAGTTATAAATATCATCATATGGAACAGAGCAAGATAATGCTTCTAAAAATCTTATTATTTTAGCTTTATCAGCATCTTCAAATCCATCAATAAAATTTTTAACAAATTTAGAATCGCAATTTATAAAAAATACCTCTTTATCATCTCTATTTAAATTCTTATTCCAAATTTTGCTATCATCTTTTTCTAGTTTCAATTTTGCTCTTTTAGCACTTTTATCTTTTGATTTGCCACGAACATTACTAACTGCTTTTTTTAAACTTGCCAAAACTTGTTTAGGGATGGTTGCATTTTGCTTCTTTATATCTATATCCCACATATTGTCTAAAACATTTGGAATGTCTACTTTAATTCTTCCATATTTAAAAAATTCAGAATTTAAGTTACTAGATGCTAGCCTAAACCAAGTTCCATAAATAATTAATCTATCATATCTATAAATATAAAATCCTTGTCCACTTCTTAGCATATCATCTCCGCCAAGTTTGTCTATATCACTATTAGATAAATCAGTCATATGTGGAAGTATAAATTGCTGAATTTTTATATCAGCACCATCACATTTAATTATACTAGGTTTTTGTGAATCCGTTTTTGGATTATCTTCTAAAAATGGATCTAAACCAATAATTTCATAATCATTTATATATATTTTTAATTGATTAAATGTTCGGTTTATAAATCTATGAAAAACTAGTGAAAGATGTTTTTCTGTTTCTTCCACTTCTTCAGATATTGTTTCTCTAATATGACCGTTTGATTTTTTATAGATTATATCGAAATTTTGCCACACTACTAAAGTTCCTTGACTTGCTTCCTTCAAAACATCTATTCTAGGTAATAAATTAATTTCATCAAAATCAAGTTCAAGACACTCCCATTTTTTAGAATCCAAGACACAATCTAAATCCCAGCAAAAAGCAGATAATTTTCCTTCCTTTTTAGAAACAACTGTTAATTTTTTACATTGCGAAAGTGAAGCGGATTTAAGCCCTAATCCAAATCTACCTAAATCATTTTCACAATATGAATCCCTATTAGAACCGTATTTCATTGCATTTAATAGATTATCACGATCCATTCCTTCTCCGTTATCAAAGAATGCAATGTATAAATCATCATTAATTGGAGTATATATTTTAACCTTAGATGCATGCGCCGAAATTGAATTATCAATAATGTCAGCAACAGCTGTTTTAAAACTATAACCAATTGATCTCATTGAATTCATTAACACATTTGGAGATGGATTATTAAGTACTCTTTTTGACATTACCATTTAACCTCCCATTTAAAAATTTTGGTTTTTCAAATAACTGCATTTTATATAAAATTATATCACTTTTTGCTATTTTTTTCTACTGTTCAAACAAATTTTACTGTAAGATCTCAAAATTTTATCAAAAACGTTATTAATTTTCATTACTTCTTTCAAGAGATAATCCGTTAAATTTTTAAAAATATCATTTATAAATAGTTATAAGATAATTTAACACATTCAACATAGTATCTATAAGGTAATTATTAATGTTATTTTTATTAACAAAACTTAAAATATTCTTTTTATCTGTTTCTGTATAATCATAACCACCCTTCAAAATGGTGGTTTGCACTAAGCCTATAAGGCTTTTATACCGACCAGCGCCTAAAGACGCTGGCTTTTACTTTGTTCAAGCCTCTATTGTCTTTGTCTCTTTTGCTACTCCTAAAGGAGTATTCGTATCACTCTAGCGCTGACCCTTAAAAGGGTCTTCATACTCTTTCACACTTAGTTTGTCCACTGCGATATCATGCTTCTCTTGATCTTGTATGTACTTCCTTATCGTTGCTTCATTCAATCCTACTGTTGAAACATAATATCCTTCTGCCCAAAAATGTCTATTCCCATATTTGTATTTCAAGTTTGCATGTTTGTCAAATATCATCAAGGCAGACTTCCCTTTCAAATATTCCATGAAACTTGACACACTTATCTTTGGCGGAATACTTACCAAAAAATGCACATGATCTACCATCATATGCCCTTCTAGTATCTCTACTCCTTTATACTTACATAATTGCTTTATTATCTCTTTTAAATCTTTTCTTACTTGACTATATATTTTTTTTCGTCTATACTTGGGTATGAACACAATGTGATATTTGCATAGCCATGTTGTGTGGGCTAATGAGTTTGTTTTGTTAGCCATTTATTATAACGGATAAGTGTTTTTTTGTATAACTTTTATTTCCCACCCGCATAGCAGGTGGTTTTTTGTTTCCCTTGAACATGCACTGTATGTTCAAGTTCAACTGGCTAAAGCCATAATAAGAAAAAATTCACTTTGCAGTTTTATATCTTGAAGCAATATATATAAAGTATTCCAAATCATTTTGATTAAGTGAATGCCCCATAACAAAAATAAATTCAAAACTATTAATGCTATTTAAATAAGGCTGAAGCTTTTCACTAATGATTTTTTTTTGCATGGTTTAATAGTTTTTTCTAGAAAATGGTTTACGGCTTCTTGCGAATGATGGTAATCGTTTTTTCTATCTTCTTCATTTTCATAAAAACCATACCCAAATTCTTTGTAATACTCATAGGCTTCTTTTGAACATCCAAATATAAGTTCTTTATCATTTATTCTATTATGAATATAAATTAATTTCGATTTATTAACGCCATAAATTAATTCAATGTTAATAAAATTAAAATTTATAATTTTGCAGTTTGGAAATATCTTTTTCACTTTTAAAAAATTGGTGCTAGAGTGTAGATATAATTCTTCATCCCTTATCGCTTTCTCATATGAAAAGATATTGTAATATACATTAGAATACCAACATTTTAATATATCGATAGAATTTAACCATTGATTAAACAAAAAAATTATTTTGTTTCGTTCTTCGTTAAGTTTAGCAATTGTATATTTGTTATATTCTTCTTTTGTTTCTGAATCATAATAAATTGAAAACCTTCCCGTACTAAATACTTCTTGAACATAATAACTATCAACATAAGATATATTAGTTTCAAAATCATTCCAAAAAATATCTTCATCAATCTGAGGGTATAGTCCTTCGTTTTCTTCCAAAAAAACTCGGGATAATTAAATTTGATAAAGCGATAAAAATCGATTATTTTATTGGCAACCCATGAAACACGTCAAATCCATTTCCTATAATAATTAAAACCTCTTTACTCAATTTAATATCTCCTTTAAAAATCAAAATATAATACTCCTTTTAATACTAATAAAAATATACTTTATCACTAAAAGAATAAAACAGCATCTAATTCTTAATAATTAACGCTAAGTTCAACAAAAAAGGTGATAGAAACATAAATAATGTTACACTATAAAGTACAATATAGATGAAAGAAGGTATTGTAGAATGATAACAGATAAATATATAAAGAATCTAGCACCAGTTGAGTTAGAATATATAAAATCAATAATCAATAAGTTGGTAAATGATAAAATAAATGAAGAAACAACAAATAATGAGAATCTAGAAAAGAATATAGAAAAATGTCCATATTGCTGTTCTAGACATATCGTTAAGAATGGAACGAATAAGAAACATAGACAAAAATACATCTGTAAAGAATGTCATAAAACATTTTCTGATACTACAAAAACAATGTTCTATCATACGAAAAGTAACTATTTCATTTGGAGAGATTTTATTGGATGTGAAATAGCTGGGATGACTTTAGCCCAGGAAGCAATAGTAATTAGAAGAACGAAAACAACCTGCTATAATATGAGACATAAATTGTATAAAGCCATTCAAGAACAAGTTGAAAATGTGAAGTTATCTGGTGAAATAGAATTAGATAGCATTTATGTTAAAATCAATTTAAAAGGGAAAAAACCGAATAAAATGCCGAGAATGAGCAAAAGAAGAGGGACAAAACTCTCTTATCCAACAGGGAGTGAAAAATTAAGAGGATTAAGTCATCATAAAATATGTATAGTAACATCTGTGGATGAAAGTGATAATATGTTATTCAAGATAGCAGGCTTAGGAGTAGAATCAAAAGAGTATTACAACAAATTTAAAACACAATATCAAAAAGGATCAACAATTATTTCAGATAGTAAGACTAGCATTTTAAATTTTGCCAAAGAAAATGAAATGCATTTAGACCCAATTCCTGTTATACCAGTAGGAAAAAGATATACAACCAACAAAGGAAATAGTTTAGGAAGCTTATGTCAATTATAAGGGGAATTTAAAGGGATCTTAAGTAAAAAACATGGTGTATCTACAAGACATTTACAAAGCTATTTAAATTGGTTTATATTTTGTAAACAATTGAAGTATAAAGTTAAAGATACAGCGCGTTCGACCAATTCTTATTTAAAAGCAATGAAAGGTATCATCACTTTTACTAATAAAAATATTTCTTCTTTTGAAATGCCTATATCTTTATTTCAAGCTTATGGTGAATTTCAATATGGGATTTTTTCTAATCCTATTTCTTAAATCACCTTTTTTGTTGAACTTAGCGATAATTATAACATTTAAAAATACTAAAATCGACCTATAAAATCAAGATTTTATTAAAACTATATTTATTCTCTTTAGTCTAATTAATAATTTTTTATAATTTAGAATGTTTTGTATGTAAAACTTTTTTTCTTGTCATTTTAATCAAATAAAAAAACAAGCTACAATTAGCTTGCAAGTAAATTGGATATATTAATTAATCATGTATGTTCATAAAGACAATAAAATAAATAGTATGTAA
>CAJUHL010000032.1 GCA_910586425.1 uncultured Bacilli bacterium | reverse complement strand
CTCTACTGACATTTTCTCAAAATGATTTTTCTGACATTTTCAAGAAAATTTGACACAAAAATATGCCTTTTTGAAACGAATTATTGACGTTTTACATTATTCTTTCCTTAAAATTGATTTTTTCACTGCCAAAATACTAAAACCAATAAAAATAATCGCCGTAAAAAGTAAAATTCCCCATACAAATAATAGATGTCCACCAGTAAAAGAATAATAGGTTTGTGCATGATCTAAAAAATAATAATTCATAAATAATTCAGAGAATCCATCTTTGAATTGATTGAAATATGTCAAAAACGAATCACCCAAGTGCATCAAATCTATTTGACTTAAATCAAGCGAAACATACTTTCCATGCGCAATAGCCTCCATATTAGTAACAATACCAAATCCTTCCATACTCCATCTTCCAATCACAAAGAAAGAGATTTTTTCAGATATCCAATTGAATGCTACAAAACCACCAGAAAAGAGCAATTGTGTTGCCATATAAAGAGGCGTAATGATTAAAGTCGTTTCTCGATCACGTGCTATAGAGGAAATAAAAATTCCTGTCATACAAGCCCCAAAGGTAACTAAAAAATAAGTAATCAGATATCCTATATAGGGAGAAACAAATAATGAATCAGAAGGAAAAGGATTTAAGTGATTATAAACAATTGTAACAATTACAAACGTTTGATAAAGGCAAAGAAGTATCATAACCAACAATTTGGACAATAAATAGGATATAAAATGCATCCCTGACATATATTCTTTTTTAATAATATGTCGTTCTTTGACAACTTCCTGTGCAGAATTAAACGTCCCTAACCATGTTGCTGCTAATGTAAAGGCTTCCAATCCCATTAATGCATCGCGATACCTTGTCATCCCATCTTGAGGCGATACCAAACAAATCAAAATTCCAAACATTGGTGCTTCTAACAATAGTAACAATAACCACATCTTATGATTCCATATCATATTGAGATTCCGTTTGGTTAAAACACCAGTTTGCTTCCAAATCCCTACTGTTTTCTTTTTATTTAACACATCTTGTACAACAGGTTCCCTCTCCTTTACAAAATGGCAATACTTTTCATAATAAACATCTGTATCATTTTTTAACACATCATAGACATCAATAAAATCTTCAATTCCAAAATAATCGAATATTCCTTCATAGTTACCACAATAACAAATTTTACCATTTTGTCCCATTACAATAACTTTATCACACATATATAAATTAGATATCGTATGTGCTGTCATAACAATTGTTTGGCCATCATTCGATAATTGTCGTAACTTTTTCATAATTTTCTTCTCGATATTAGAATCAAGTCCACTGGTTGGTTCATCTAACAAAAAAAGTTTAGGCTGATTCAACAATTCCATTGCAATTGCTGTCCGTTTTTTTTCACCACCAGAAAGATTCTTAATTTTAGTATTTTCTCTACCTTCTAACTCTAACATTGTAAGAAGCTCAATCAATCTTTGTTCCTTTTGCTCTTTGGTTATATTGGGAATTCTAAGCTGCATTGCATAATATAATGTTTCTTTCAATGTTAGTACATCATGTAATATCTCTCTTTGGGGTACATACGCAACATTTCCTTTCATGTTGCCATACTCTTTCGATACATCGACATCATTGATGAATATCTGCCCTGATGATACACTAGAATACCCACTCATTAAATTCATAAGGGTTGTTTTTCCCGCTCCTGAACAACCAATAATTGCGACAAATTCTCCTGATTTTACCTCAAAACTAGTGTCATGCAATATCTCTTTATATTGCCTTTTATTCTTAACTATTTTACACAAATGATGAACAGTTACACTGTATCCCTTCATGATTCATTCACCGCCTCATAATATACATTTTTCAAATACAATCCTTCTGGTGGTGCTGTTTTTCCTGCTTGTTTGCGATCTTTTGATTCTAATATTGTCTTAATATCTTCACATTTTCTTTTCCCTTCACCAATTTCGATTAAAGTTCCAACCATATTTCTTACCATATATCTTAAAAAACCATTTCCTAAAAATGAAATGACAAGTAAATTATTTTCACAATGTAAATTGGTTCTATAAATGGTTCTCTCATAACTTTCTTTTTCTTCATCTACTTTTGTAAATGCTTTAAAATTATGGGTCCCTTCTAAATTGTGTAATGCAGACACTATTTTAGAAACATCTAATCTTTGGTTATATTGGTATACATAATTTCGTTCAAAGGGATTATATTCACCCATATTAATTTGATAAACATACTCCTTTGCTTTCACATCAAAACGCGCATGAAATGTATCACTCACTTGTTCGATACCAATAACATAAATATCTGCTGGTAATAATTGATTCAAAGAATTTTTCATTCGATTGACATCCATATTTCCTTCAAAATCAAAATGGGCTTTTTGAGCATAAGCATGAACATGAGCATCCGTTCTCCCAGAAGCATGTAATATAACCTTTTGATTACTTTGTAATTTGGTCAATTGTTTTTCTAGTTCTTCTTGTACTGTTCTACCACTTGGTTGCTTTTGATACCCACTAAAATGAGTCCCATCATATGAAAATGTCATGAAATACCGCATAATATAATCCCTCCATACAAACAAAGACACAAATGTAAAATGAATCCCAGTACATCCCAAAATTCAACCGACACCTTTCGGAAAAAAGGTTTTTGATTGATAGAATATAGTCTTACTTCCATTGTTTCTGCAACCATATCAGCATAGCGTAAAGAATTACCCATTAAAGGAAATAAAATCATTTTCCATATCTTTATTTTTTGTCTAAAATGTAAATGCTTATAATCCATTCCTCTTACAGTAAGTGATTTCAAGATTTTCCTTGTTTGTTCCATCAAATTGGGTAAAAAAGAAAGAGAAAGTCCAATCATGTGAGACATCAATATAATAGGAATCCCAAGCCAAGATAATGGATAAAAAAGAACAGTAATCGCATAAGTCAAATCCCCAATTGGGGTGGTATAAAGAATCATTGTACTATATAAAATAACAACCACTATTTTCCATATCAATAAAAAGCTTTGATCAAAGGGAATTCCTAAAAGAAAATAAAAGAAAAGCAGTATCAATATCATATAGCGAAGATTCCATACTGGTTTGAAATAGTGGAAACAAGAAAATTGACTAAAAAAAAGCAATACCAATAAAAACAAGGTAAAAAGACATACCTGTATCCATTGATTAACCATAAAAACAAATAGAATATACATAAGACTACAGAGCAACTTACAAATAGGATTCCACCTATGGATGAAAGAAGTTCCATAACAGTACTTACCAATGGTAATACTATTTAACATATCGATATATATCCTTCATTAAATCATTGATTTCATCTCGATATCCAATTTTAACTCCCTTTTTACGAAGAACTTTATCCGAAAACGCAATTAATTGTGGTACTTTTACACCATACTGTTTTAGTTTTTTCACTTCTTTAAATACTGTATACTTATCACCTTCCATTACGACATGTTTATCATGTAATACAACTACATGATCTACCAATGGAAGTAAAAAATCAGTATCATGGCTGACAATAATAATGGTTTTATGAAAGCGATTTTTTAACATACGAATGAGTTTGGCAAAATTTCGTTTACTCTCTGCATCCAACCCAATGGTTGGTTCATCTAAAATAAGGACACTTGGATTGAGCATTAAAATAGACGCAATCGCAATTTTTCGTTTTTCCCCATGACTTAATTGAAATGGATTTTTATCTAAATAAGAGGCATTTAATCCGACCATTTTTAACGCATCTAATGTTCTTTGTTCCATTTGCGCTATCTTATATTGATATAATTTAAGACCCATTTCTAATTCTTCTTTTACTGTATGGTTGAATATTTGATCTTCAGGAAACTGAAAGACAAGCCCAACTTGAAAACGAAGCTCATTGATATTTTTTATTTTTTGATTTTGTTCAATGACAAAATTTCCAACTTGAATATTTCCACTATTTGGTAATAATAAAGCATCGATTAGCTCTACCATGGTTGTTTTCCCACTTCCACTTTTTCCAACAATGCCTGTAATTTTACCTTCCATAAATGATAAATTAATGTCTTTTAAAACTTCTTTTTTTTGATAATTTACTTTATTATAAGTATAACTGACATCATTCAATTTTATTTCCATAATACATTCACCATTTTATCCATATCCAAAATTATAGAATCGATTAGTCCATAAAACTGCAGTTTCAAAGATAAGGAAGCCATAAAAGGAAGTTCAATTCCTGCTTTTTTGAGTATCTTTTCTTCCGAATATACTTTTTCCTTTTTATCATGTATTATAACCTTATTTTCATCGATAATCGCAATCTCATTTCCATATAGAGTATCATCCATATCATGGGTAATTTGAATCACAGTCATATTCTCTTCTCGATTTATTTTTTTGACTATTTTTATCATTTTTTCTTTGGTAACTCCATCCATCATAGAAAAAGCGTCATCTAAAATAAGTATAGATGGCTTATGAAGCGTTACAGTCGCAAGTGCGATGACTTGCTTTTCTCCACCACTCAAATTAGAAATGGAATAATCCAATAATTCTGTGATGCCAAATTGTTCTGAAACTTCCATAATCTGCTTTTTTATTTTAGTTTCTGAAAATCCTATATTTCTTAAAAAAGAAGTCATATCTTCTCTAGGTGTTTCAGCGACAAAATTACTATCAGGGTTTTCAAAAACGATTCCTATTTTTTTTCGGATTTGTTTTTTATTTTTTTGGTTTACTGGAAAGCCATCAATGAAAACAGCGCCCTCTGTTGAAATTAAACCTACCAATATTTTGGCAAGAACACTTTTCCCACATCCATTTCGACCAATGAGTGACAAAAAGCTACCTTTCCGTACCTCTAGATTCAAATGATAAAATAAAGGTTCATAGGTCAAATTTTCAATCTGAATGCTATTCATACAACCACCCACCCATATCCATATTATAATATAAAATTCCTTATTTTACAATGAAAAAAGAAACAAAGTTCTATGGAATATATGTATAACTATAATCATAATTGACTTCGGTAGATACGATACAACGAATTTGTACATAAGAAGTAGGTGGAAATGGAGATTTGGTTTTGGTATTTTGAAAATCAGGATCCAAATACCCCCCTTGTTGCAATTGTTCTACAGTTACATTATAAGTATTTCCTACTAAATTAGGTAGCAACTCTGTATGATCACTTGCAAAACTACGCGCTGCATCTTGTATAATAGATACTTGATCTTGATACATTTGTTGTTGATACTCTTTAATTTGTTTAAATATATTAGGAACCACAATGAGTCCTATAATAACCAGTACAACCAATACTGCCACCAATTCAATCAATGTAAGACCTTTATTATTTTTCATAAGATATCTCCTTTCTAGATTGCACATGATAACAAATTTTTAATAACCATCTTTTGGGAAGAAAGCGATTACACGTACAATTGAGTTTCATGAAAAAGCCAGGCACAATTATTCTTTTTCTTCGAAACATTTTGTCAATGGCATACACAGCAGCGTCTACACTACGAATGGATTTGACACCAAATTTAACATGTGCTACATCATTGAACTCTGTGTCCACTGGTCCTGGACAAAATGTACCAACATACACATGACTATGATTTCTTCGTAACTCTTCAGAAATAGCCTCTGTCAAATGAAGAACATAAGCTTTACTAGCATAATAGCTTGCCATCAAAGGGCCTGGTAAAAAAGCAGCAGCAGAAGCCACATTTAGAATATAGCCTCTATCTTTTTGTTTCATATCCTGCAAAAATAGTTTAGTTAACATATGAACCGCCTTAATATTGGTATCAATCATATCTAATTCCTGTTCCAATTTGGTTTCTGTAAATTCCCCAAAGACACCAAATCCAGCATTATTGATTACAATTTCAATCTCTTCTGTTTTCACCTTATTATATAATTTCATACAATTGAACGTAGACGATAAATCCAACGATATGATTTGAACATCGGTTTTTAATTCTTTTTTTAAATCTTCCAACCGTTTTTTACGACGGGCAACTAAAATCAAATCATATCCTTTTTCGCTTAATAAAATAGCCATTTCTTTTCCAATTCCAGAAGATGCACCTGTAATCAATGCTTTCATAGCATCACCCTAATTTCATTATAGTGAAATACCATCCGAAAGTCAAATCAAACAAATAAAAAATCTCATCCTCCTTTTGATAAAAAGGATTCGCCATTTGAACTAGCTTCTAAACATCAATGGTTCCTTATCAAAATAATATATATTATGTGCCATAAATAAAGACTCTTTAATCGATAATTTATCTAACATCTTGACAAAAAGTTTAGAGTTAAGATAATATAAATTTGTAAGATAAGAATAATTGTTTCAAAACAAAACAATTATTCTTTCCGATATATAAATTAAACGAAAGGAATGATATCTAGAAAGAACATAATTTACAGTCAATACCGATAAAGCATTACGATATGAAACAGTCATAACAAATGAGCAATCATCGATTCAAAAGTCAAAATAATTTTGAAAGGAGATAATATGAAAAAAGTTATTATTTTGTGTTTATGCATGGTTAGTTTTATTGGATGTGGAAAAAAGAACGACCAATTGACTTCAAATATTTTTGAAGTAGAATATCAATTATTTTCAAAAGAGGAAGGTGGAAGACAAACTGCTACTTGTACTAATTTAAAACAAAATGTTCAAATGGAAAGTGGAACAAAGGAATTTTCTATATACAAGTATCCTAACAGTTTATACGATAGCGAATGCAAGTCTCCATACACATCCTTCCATGCATTTATTTCATTTGATGCGAATACAGCTTTAAAGATTAATAAAGAGTATACCGTGTTAGAAGCCAATAAACCTGTAGCTAAATTTAAAGTGATTCGTGCAGTAAATAAGGAAAGCGTTACAAAGGAATTGGAGGAATATAGATCTTTAGTAAAAAGTTTGAATATACCACAATTAACGTATAACCGTGATGCCAATTCCGATTTATACATTGGATTAAATGATATATTCAATTCAGATTACGATTCTAGCTCACACAACTATACCACAACTTCATATACAGGTACCTATGAAAGTGGAAGTTTTCAAAAAGGAGACAAAATTACTTTACTTTCACCTACCAATACAAAAGAAATTGTAATCAATGAAAATTGTACTGGGCGAAATAGTAGATATGCATGTTTTAAATCTGAATTCAATGAAAATCGCGATTGGCTTGCAGCAGTAACTGGAACAAATACAAAAATGGCAAAAAAAGCCATTGTGAAAGTTTCAACATACTCATATGATGACTGTAAAACCAATATTAGTATTTCTAATAAATCAGAACAATATATCATATTTAATGAGTCAATACAAAAGAAAGGAATAATATCTCTAGATGAGGAATTAACCAATAACATGAATGCAGAGGCAACTATTGAATTTAATGAAAAATTACCAGTCTATATTGGAAAACAATTTTATTTATCACTAGAAGATGCCAATTTTAAAATTGCCACAATTGAAATTATAGAGATCATTGAGTAACAAAACAATTAACTCTATATTTAGAACTATTACTTTAATGTAATGGTTTTTTTGATATAAAAAAGAAGGATTAACTTAAAAATCCTTTATTTAAAAGTAAATTTGCAATATTTTAAGTTTAATTTACTACTTGATAATATAGTTTTACATATCAAAATTATATCCATAGATGTATATCTAACTAATTATAGATTTATATCTATATCTTTATAAGAATTTAGATTAACATTCCATTTTGGAGGATAGAAAAAATCAATTTTATCTTTCTTAACATACTTTTTCTTTATTCTAACTCTATTACTCTTTAATTCCGGAAATTTAGCTCTACAATACTTATCAATTTCACAAAACAAACCTTGACAATCTATATATTGCAGTTTTCTTTCACCTAATTTTTTAAATTTAATACCAAGCCTTTTAAATTCCTCGTCTTGATGTTCATACATCCATTTTATTATATCCTCTCTACTCATATTACCAATTTCATAAAAGCATTTTTTAATACCTCTTATAGAACCTGGACCAGCTACAGTGAATTCCGTCTCCGTAAAATTTGTAACTTCACTATAGTTTATATCAGTAACTAATTGATAAGCCATAAAATTGCCAATTAATGGATATTTTTTTAGATGATTAAATGCTTCTTCCATATTTTTAGAATTTATGATTTTTTCTGGAATATTATCTTCTATAAACATTTTTTGCATTAGTGCTAAATGATTTTCATGTTTCCTTTCAAATCCAAATGCTTTAGTTGCACAAGAAATATAGGCATCATTATAAATTTTAATATTATTTAAAATCGCTTCTTCTAATACCATTTTACATTTATTAAAATCAAAATTACAAAGTTTTATATCTCCCATTTTTGATACTAATAATTCCCACGTACTTTCTTTATTAAATAATTTGAACAATATTATTCTAAATATCATATCTTCATTAGAATACTTACGACCATTATATATAACATTTTTTAATAAATATTGAGAAACTCTATCACTAACTCGATAGGCATTACAAAATTTATATTTTTGTAAAATTGGGTCATCTGTCCATGGTTCTTCCAATTCATTTAATTTATTATAAAATATATTTTGCCTTTCGGAAGCAAAATACCAATATAAGTCATAAACCTCTTGTCTTTTCTTAATCAATTAAAACACCTACATTTCTTTTTAAAGCTTTAGTTACTATATTTATGATAAAAGTATTATACCATACGTTTGAATTTAATTGCTGATAAATAAAGACTATAATGCTATTTCAGAACTTATAAAAAGAGAGTCAAAAGAATACAATATTTTTACAAAAAAAGAAGGATTACCCTTCTACTACTTCCAAGATGACCATTAAAGCGTCATCCCCTTTACGTTCAGTTAACTTTAAGATACGTGTGTATCCACCATTACGAGTTGCAAAACGAGTTGCATAATCGTTAAATATTTTTTGTGTGGCTACATTATCATTTTGTAAGAAAGCCAAAGCTTTTCTTCTAGATACAAGTGATCCATCTTTTCCATACGTAACCATTTTATCAAAGAATTTACGTACTTCTTTGGCTCTTGTTTCTGTTGTTTCGATTCGTTCGTTTTTGATCAAATCTTTTGTCAAATTAGCTAACATACTTCTTCTATGTTTACAAGTACGTCCTAATTTTCTATAAGCCATAATAATCCTCCTAACTATTAGTCCTCATCACGGAATTTAAGTCCCATTTCTTTAATCTTATCAATAACTTCTTTCAAAGATTTCTTACCTAAATTACGGATTTTCATCATTTCCAATTCTGATTTTTCAGTCAAATCACCCAAAGTGTTAACTCCAGCTCTCTTCAAGCAATTATAAGCTCTAACTGAAAAATCTAAATCATCAATCGATGTTTCTAATTTTTTCAACTTACTGTCTTCCTGTTTTGCATTCATAATTCCCGTTGTATCAGCAATTTCACTTAAATTAGTAATAATACTCAAATGTTCCATTAATATTTTGGCACCCAAAGCCATTGATTCTTCAGGACGAATAGAACCATTGGTATATACATTCATAATCAACTTGTCATAAGATGCATCTTGTCCAACACGTGCACTCTCTACATCATAGCTAATTCTTTCGATAGGAGAGTATATTGCATCAATTGGAATATATCCAACAGGAGCATTTTCCAAATATTTTTTATTTTCATTTGATGGAACATATCCACGTCCATTTGCGATAATAAATTCCATATCAAGTTTTCCACCCTTAGATAAAGTCGCAATCACTTGATCTGGGTTTACAATTTCAACATCAGAATCTGTAATAATATCAGCTGCTGTTACCACTCTTTCTTCAGATACAGACAAATGAGCGGTTTTGATTTCTTCTGTATGGTTCTTTAAAACCACACTCTTCAAGTTCAAAACAATAGATGTTACATCTTCTACAACACCTTCAATGGTTTGAAATTCGTGCATCACACCATCTATTTTGACAGCGACAATCGCACTTCCTGGCATAGAAGATAACATCACTCTTCTAAGTGCATTACCAATAGTAGTTCCAAAACCTCTTTCCAAAGGTTCTAATTCGAATTTTCCAAAATTATTATTTTCAACATAATCTGTAAGTTTGTAGATTGGTTTTTCAAAGTTTAACACTTTTTCACACTCCTTTTTCTTTTATCCACGTGGACGTTTTGGTGGACGACATCCATTATGTGGTACAGGTGTTACATCTGTAATTGAAGCAATTTCTAAACCAGCAGTTTGTAATGAACGAATTGCAGTTTCACGTCCTGAACCGAGTCCTTTTACAAAAACTTCAACCTTACGCATTCCCATATCAAATGCGGCCTTTCCTGCTGCTTCAGCAGACATACCAGCTGCGAATGGAGTTGATTTTTTACTTCCTTTGAATCCTAATGTTCCAGCAGAAGCCCAACTAATCGCATTTCCTTCTTTGTCACAAAGTGTTACGATTGTGTTATTGAAAGTAGAATGGATATATGCTTGCCCTTCTGGCACATTCTTCTTTACTTTACGTTTTCTTGGTTTATAAGCCATATTATATAACCTCCTTTTTTAGTTACAATTATTTTTTCTTATTAGCAACTGTTTTACCTTTACCCTTACGAGTTCTAGCATTTCTGTTGGTTCTTTGTCCTCTAACAGGTAATCCTCTTTTATGACGAGTTCCTTGATATGAATTGATTTCCATCTTTGTTTTGATGTTCATATTCACTTCACGTCTTAAATCACCTTCGATGGTATATTTTTCAATTTGCTCACGAATGCGATCTAACTCACCATTGTCTAAACTTCCTGCTTTTTTGTTGATATCAACATTAGCGTCATTTAAGATTTTATTGGATAAACTTCTTCCAATTCCATAAATATAAGTCAATGCGATTTCAGCTCTTTTATTATTTGGGATATCTACACCCTTAATACGTGCCATAAAACACCTCCTATTATTAACCTTGTCTTTGTTTATGTTTAGGGTTTTCGCAAATTACGATTTTTTTACCCTTACGCGTAACGATTTTACATTTTGGACAAATTTTTTTAATTGATGGTTTTACTTTCATTTAATTCCCTCCTATTTCCTATAGGTTATGCGCCCACGTGTTAAATCATATTCTGATAATTCTAACACCACTGTATCACCTGGTAAAATGCGAATATAGTTCATTCGGATTTTACCAGAAACGTGAGCCACTACAGTGTGTTTATTTTCAAGCTCTACTCTGAATTGTCCACCAGGTAGAACTTCTAGTATTTTTCCTTCTACTTCAATCGCTGCTTTTTTAACCTTTTCTTGCATTTGATTGTTGTTTCTTTTATTAACTGGTTTCTTTGGCATCTTATCACCTCTTCGTTAATATTTCATATCCATTTTTGGTTACCAAAATGGTATGTTCAAAATGGGCAGATGGTAAATCATCACCGGTTACAATCGTCCAATCATCTTCTAACATGTAAACACTTGGCGTTCCTAAATTGAGCATTGGTTCAATTGCGATAGTCATACCCTCTTTTAAGATAGGACCAGTTCCTGTTTTCCCATAATTGGGAACATCAGGAGCTTCATGTACTTGTGTCCCAATTCCATGACCTACCAATTCCTTGACTACACCTAAATGATGAGTTTTTGCATATGTTTCAATCGCATATCCAATATCTCCAATATGAGCACCTTCATGTACAACAGACAATCCTTGATACAAAGCCTCTTCCGTTTGCACTAATAACCTGGTAACTTCTGTACTCACCTTCCCAACAGGGTAAGACCAAGCCGAATCTCCATGGTATCCTTGATAACAAGCACCAATATCCAACTTTACAATATCCCCATTTTTAAGTTTACGACTTGACGGAATTCCATGTACGACTTCCTCATTGATGGAAATGCATATAGTTCCTGGAAACCCATACAGATTTTTAAATGATGGCGTTGCACCTGATTTCAAAATAAATGCTTCAGCCAAATCATTTAACTCTTTTGTTGTCACTCCAGGCTTGATATATTGCTTCAAATAATTATGTGTATTTCCTACAATTTCTCCTGCTTTGCGCATACATTCTATTTCATGTTCTGATTTAATGTTTATCATAATGAATCCACAATGTTCTTTATTTGCTCAAACACTTCAGTGGTAGATAATGAACTATCCACTTCATAAAGAATTCCTTTTTCCTTATAATAAGCAACCAAAGGTTCTGTTTGCTCCAAATATGTTTCAAATCTTACTTGGAATGTTTTCTCATTGTCATCGCTTCGTTTTGTCAACTCTGTTTGACAATCATTACAGATGCCTTTTACACTTGGTTGATTCTCTTCTATTATATCATTGTAAACATGCCCACATTTTGGACAAGATACACGACCCATAATTCGCTTGAAAGCCAAATCATAATCTATAGATAAATAAATAACAGCCGATAATTCTTGATTTTTGGAATCCAATAATCGATTGTATTCTTCTGCTTGATTTACATTGCGAGGAAATCCATCTAGAATATACCCCAATGAATCTTCAATTGTCGTAAACTTATCTTTCAATAATTGAAAAATAATATCGTCACTTATCAATTTACCAGATTTCATTTGCTCCTTAAGTGAATGTCCCATTGCATCATCTTTCTGCATTGCTTCACGAAGCAAATTTCCTGTTGAAATATGAACAAATCCATACTTCTTACAAAGCAAATTCGATTGTGTTCCCTTTCCAGCAGCAGGCGGTGCAAGTAAGATGATGCTTTTCATCGATTGCGCCTTCTTTTGGTATAGCCAGCACGTGTTACCAGTTCACTATCTAATTGTTTATAAGTTTCTAGGGCAACACCCACAACAATGAGTAAACCTGTTCCCCCAATACGCACACTCGTTGGCAAACTTGAAATTGCTCCAAATACAATTGGAAGACCAGCAATGATTGCAAGTGATAAAGCTCCAACGGTTGTAATACGTTTTAATGTTTTACTAATATACTTGACTGTTTCATCCCCTGGACGAATTCCTGGAATAAAACCACCATTTTGATTTAAATTTTCAGCAAGCTCTTTTGGCTTTAATTGTAAGAATGTATAAAAATAAGCAAATGCAAATATACATACAATGTAAATCACAAACCCTGTTCCACTTGTCATGGTTAAATATTTACTTACAAATAACTGAAAGCCATCATTTTTAATAAAACTTGCGAGTATTCCCGGAATTGAGATAAATGCAGATGCTAAAATAACAGGCATTACTCCGGCTGAATTTAACTTAAACGGAATATAATTTTGACTTGCATTCATAACAGATGTAGTTGAACGATTCGCATACTGAATCGGAATTCTTCTTTCTGCACACTCTACATAAACAACACCAAGGATGATTGCAAAATAAAGTAATACAAATAGACCAAATTTAACAACACCAAGTGTAACAACTTGTGTCGTTCCTCCTGTTACAAAATTATTCCAAGCTTCCATAAACATGTTTGGCATCGTAGCAATGATACCAGCCATGATAATAAGCGAAATACCATTTCCGATTCCTTTTGCTGTAATCTGGTCACCAATCCATAATAGAAGCGCTGTCCCAGCTGTTAAAATTAACGCAAATGTCATATATTCCATCGGTGTTCCACCAGATACAAATGCAAATGAGAACATATATCCTTGAATAAACGCTAACGCAATTCCTAGATATCTTGTAATCTGATTGAGTTTGGTTCTACCAGTGCCACCTTGTTTCGAAAGTTCAGCAAAGTAAGGAATGATGTCCATTTGTAACAACTGAACAATAATCGATGCGGTGATATATGGCATAACTCCTAAAGCAAAAATTGAAAATTGCTCTAAAGCACCTCCACCCATCGCATTAATTAGTTCTAAAAATCCTAAATTGTCTGTTCCTAAACTTTCTTTATCAATTCCTGGAACAATAATTGTTGTTCCTAACTTAAATAGGAATAGGCATACAAAAGTAAATATAATTTTCTTTTGTAAATCCTTGTTCTTGGGATTCAATATTTGCTTAAACTTTGCAAACATGTTAAATCACCTCTGCTTTTCCACCTAATTTTTCTATTTGTTCTTTCGCTACTTTAGAAAATTTATGTGCTTTTACATTGATTTTCTTTTCTAACATTCCATTTCCTAATACTTTTACACCATCTAATTGATTTTTTAAGATACCCATTTCTTTTAATAATTCAGGTGTCACAACAGCACCATCCTCAAAGTTATTTAAATCACTTAAATTAATCACAGCATATTCTGTTTTAAAATTCGCATTGGTGAATCCTCTTTTTGGTAATCTTCTGTATAAAGGTAATTGTCCACCTTCAAATCCAGGTCTTACGCCTCCACCACTACGTGCATTTTGTCCTTTATGACCTTTTCCACAAGTTTTTCCTAAACCACTACCTGTACCATTTCCAACTCTTTTACGAGTGGTTCTAGCACCAATAGCAGGTTTCATCGTATGTAATTTCATTAGATTTCCTCCACTTTCTTACCACGCAAATGAGCCACTTGTTCTTTGGTTCTTTGTGATTTTAATGCTTCTAATGTTGCATATGCCATATTAATTTTTGTATTGGATCCAAGTGATTTTGATAGGATATCTTTCACACCTGCTAATTCAAGTACGGCACGAACTGGTCCTCCAGCTTTTACTCCAGTACCTTCAGCCGCAGGCTTTAACATAACACGAGATGCTCCTCTTACACCAATCGCATCATGTGGAATGGTTCTTTCATCAACCAATGATATTTTAACTACGTTCTTTGTAGCAGCTTGAACCGCTTTTTTAATTGCATCTGGTACTTCATTTGCTTTCCCAGTACCAAGACCAACTTTACCTTTTCTATCTCCTACAACAACCGTAGCAGAGAAACGGAAATGACGACCACCTTTGGTTACTTTCGTAACACGACCTATATTGATGACTTGTTCTTCATATAGTTTTGGGCGTGGTTCTCTTTTTCTAGTTTCCATTTATGACCCTCCTTTTAGAATTCTAATCCATTTTCACGTGCAGCATCTGCAAGTGCTTTTACACGTCCGTGATATAGGTATCCGCCTCTATCAAAGACAACTTCTTTTATTTTTGCATCTTTTGCTCTTTTTGCAAGTAATTCTCCTACTTTAGTTGCAGCTTCCATATTTCCACCATTTTCAAGTTTGAGTTCTTTATCAATTGATGAAGCACTTACTAATGTAATACCTTTTTCATCATCGATGATTTGTGCAAAAATATTTCCATTTGAACGAAACACATTTAATCTTGGTACACTAGCTGTTCCACTGATTTTTTCTCTAACACGAGCGTGTCTCGCTTTACGTACATCATTTCGAGATACTTTCTTAATCATAGTATGACTCTCCTTTACTAAATTACGTTATGCTGCTTTCTTTCCTTCTTTACGACGGATGATTTCATTTTTATATTTAATACCTTTTCCTTTGTAAGGTTCAGGCTGTCTTATTTTTCTAATATTTGCAGCAAATTCTCCAACAAGACATTTATCAATTCCCTTAATTGTAAGTTCTGTATTACTAGCAGATTCAACTGTTAGCCCTGCAGGTACTTCTACAATGACAGGATGTGAATATCCTGCTGTAACTGTGATTTTATTTCCACTAACAGCAAAACGATATCCGACACCAACTGCTTCTAATTCACGCAGATAACCTTCAGTTACTCCAATAATCATATTATGAATATTGGCATTGGCAGTTCCATGAAAGTTTTTATACATATCATCACTTCTTGAAACAGTCAGTTCATTTCCATTTACTTGTACCGTAATATGTTCATTAATTTCAGTAGAAAGTTCACCTTTAGGACCTTTTACAGAAACAATATTTCCATTTACTGATACTGTTACATTTTCAGGTATTGTTAATATTCTATTTCCAATACGACTCATACGAATCCTCCTAACCTTTCTACCAAACGTAAGCCAAAACTTCTCCACCTAGTGTTTGTTTTCTTGCTTCTTTATCTGTCATAATTCCTTTCGAAGTAGACAAAATAGCAATCCCTAAACCATTTAATACTCTAGGTACTTCTTCTGACTTAGCATATACACGTAAACCAGGTTTTGAAATTCTTTTTAATCCTGTAATTACGCGTTCTTTCTTTTCTCCATATTTTAAATTTAAAACGATAATATTTTGAACTGGATTCTTCTTAATTTTATAGTCAGAGATAAATCCTTCTTCTTTTAATATTTTAGCAATTTCAACTTTGATTTTTGAAGCGGGTACTTCAACCTCTAGATAACGCATCTGATTTGCATTACGAATTCTTGTAAGCATATCTGCGATTGGGTCGTTTACAATTCCCATACTATGTCCTCCCTTCCGTCTTACCAACTAGACTTTTTCACTCCTGGAATCTGTCCTTTGTAAGCAAGTTCTCTAAAACAAATACGGCAAATTCCATATTTTTTAAGTACTGCATGAGGTCTTCCACATCTTTCGCAACGTGTATACTCGCGTACTTTGAATTTTGGTTTTCTTGATTGTTTTACAATCATACTTTTCTTAGCCATAATATCCTCCTATAATAGTTACTTTTTAAATGGCATACCGAAACCTTTTAAAAGATCATACGCTTCTTCATTTGTTTTTGCTGTTGTTACAAAAACGATATCCATTCCACGTACTTTCACAACATCATCATATACGATTTCTGAGAAAATTAATTGTTCATTTAATCCGATTGTGTAGTTTCCTCTACCATCGAATGCTTTATTGGAAAGCCCTCTAAAGTCTCTGACACGAGGTAATGTAATACTGATTAATTTATCTAAAAAGTTATACATATTTTCTCCTCTTAAAGTAACCTTACAACCAATCGCTTGATTTTCTCTTACTTTAAATCCAGCAATGGCTTTTTTAGCTTTCGTAGCAACTGGTTTTTGGCCTGTAATAATCTCTAAATCCTTCATAGCCGCTTCTAACATTTTGCTGTTTGATGTGGCTTCTCCAACACCCATATTGATTACAATTTTATCTAATTTAGGCACTTCCATTACACTCTTGTAACTATACTTTTCTCTCAAACTAGGTATGATGACTGTATTATATTTTTCTTTTAGGCGGTTCATATATACCCTCCTTCCAATTAATCAATGTTAGAATTCGATTTTTTCGATACTCTAATTTTCTTTCCGTTTTTATCAACAGTATGTCCTATTCTGGTTCCCTTTTTGGTTTTAGGGTCAATAATCATTACATTTGAAGCATGAATTGGTAATTCTACTTCTACGATACTACCAGATGTTTGTCCATTTGGTTTGATGTGTTTTTTGGCAACATTGACACCTTCAACAACAACCTTATTTTCAGCACGTAATATTTTTGTAATGTTTCCTTCTTTTCCCTTATCTTTTCCAGAAATAACAACAACTTTATCTCCCGTTTTAAAGTTCATGTTTTCCTCCTTACTGAAACTTATAACACTTCTTTTGCAAGTGATACAATTTTCATAAAATCTAAATCACGTAATTCACGTGCGACTGGTCCAAACACACGAGTTCCAACTGGGCTCTTATCATCCTTAATAATCACACAAGCATTATCATCGAACTTAATATAAGACCCATCGTCTCTTCTTAGACCAAATTTGCTTCTAACAATGACAGCTTTTACAACTTTTCCCTTTTTTACTGTACCGTTAGGAGTTGCTTTTTTAACCGTAGCAACAACGATATCTCCAATATTTCCGGTTTTTACTTTGCTTCCACCAAGTACACGAATGACACTCACTTCACGTGCACCTGAATTATCAGCAACTTTTAAACGGCTTTCTTGTTGAACCATAAATTGATCCTCCTCCCAGTTTTATAAAATGACTGCTTTTTCCACGATTTCGACTAAACGGAAATGTTTTGTTTTTGATAGTGGTCTCGTTTCAACGATACGCACTCTATCTCCAACTTTCGCTTCGTTCTTTTCATCATGAACAGCATATTTTTTTGAATCTTTTACACGTTTTCCATATAGTGGGTCTTTTTTATAAGTTTCTACTAAAACCGTAATGGTTTTATCTGTTTTATCACTTACAACTGTTCCTACTATTCCACGCTTACTAGTAGTTTCCATTAATTTTCCTCCTTCACACTTAATTCACGTTCACGCAAGATGGTCTTCATACGAGCCACTAACTTTCTTAATTCATGAATTCTTGAAGGTTTTTCTAAATTTCCAGTAGCTTGGCTAAAACGTAAATTAAATAATTCTTCTTTGCATTCATCTATTTTTGCAACGATTTCTTCAGTAGACATTTCTCTGATTTCCTTATTTTTCACTTGCCTCACCACTTTCTTTTGTTACGAATTTACATTTGATTGGAAGCTTATGCATTGCAAGACGTAATGCTTCACGTGCTGTTGCCTCATCTACACCAGCAATTTCAAACATAACTTTACCTTTTTTGACAACGGCAACCCATACTTCAGGTTGTCCTTTACCTTTACCCATACGAGTTTCTAATGGAATTTTTGTTAATGAAAGATGTGGGAAAATATTAATCCATACTTTTCCACCACGTTTCATATAACGTGTCATA